>NZ_JAGLEJ010000012.1 GCF_023145115.1 Algiphilus sp. | reverse complement strand
TTGCACTTGGTCTTTGAGTCTAAGAAGGCGTCACTATGATCATGGTTTGGCGCTATCGTGCGGATAAGCTCTATAGAGGTCGATAAAACTCGATTGTCTTCTGGCCTGTTGAGCCGCTCTGCAATTGCTTGGCACAAGTATATTCCATCGATGGTTGATTGCTCAATTTGCTCCTGTGGTGTGGTTGCAGAGGGTCCGTCATGTTGGAGATGGATCAGGAGCGATTGGGTTAAATCAATCGGCCATATAACGGATGTTAAGCCTATTTTGGCCATAGTATGCCTTGGGTTTTCGCACCCCCAAGCGAGACCAACTAACCAGCCTTTCTCATTGATGCATTCTTTATGGTGATGAGCTGTTAGAGAAAAGAAATATACTAAGAATCCTGCGACCCATATAATGAATATCGCGAATAATGATAGGGCGGCTGCAGTTTTTAGGTGCTCTTTCATTGTACTATGGAGCGAATCGGTAATATGGTTGCGAGAGGTAGCGGCTCGATCTGCACCGTAGCAGAGGCGTGACCAATATATTGTGAAGACTTGTTGGGGATCAGCACCTACCGTTCGTCGGTCAGACGGGAGCGGTGGTGCAGCCAGAGGAAGCCTTCGGACAGGTTCTGCGGGAGTTGCGTATAGAACGCTGCCTAACGCAAGAATCGTTGGCCCTGGAGGCAGGGTTGTAGCGCAATTACGTGTCGTTGTTGGAGCGGGGTCGGAACTCGGCTAGCTTGAAGGCCATGTCCAAGATCGCTGGGAGCTTGAACATCTCTGTTTCTGAGATGATGCGATGGGTCGAAGCGCGGGTAGGCATTGAGCGGGCCGGTGTGTAGATGGGCTGCATCTCAGCAGTTATCGCGCGTGTTCGGCTTGCCGGCGGGGGCTGGCAGCAGAAATTTTGCGTAGGTAACTGGCACAGCGGAGAATACGACTACGCAAGCCCGTGAACCCCCTGTTACCCCCTCTCGGTGGGAGGTCGCTTTTGTGTTCGTGTGTTAGAGGCCGCTAGCTCAATGGTAGAGCGGCTAGGAGAACGCAGTGAGCGACGTGCATGCTCTCCGAGCGCGCCGTCAAGCTCTTAATCAGGATGCTAGCTGGATGCCTAGTGCCGCCGCTCGACCGACAGACGGAGGTGTCTGTTTGGGAGCAAGGCGGTACAATTTCAACGCTGTCAGTGCGTTACAGCGTCAAGCAATTTGGTGGGCCGCCAGGGACTCGAACCCCGAACCTACTGATTAAGAGTCAGCTGCTCTACCATTGAGCTAGCGGCCCGCGCTGATGCGGATGGGGTGGACGATGGGACTCGAACCCACGACAACCGGAATCACAATCCGGGACTCTACCAGCTGAGCTACGTCCACCACGGATCACACAAACCACCGGTGCGCCGGGCCGCGCATCATAGCAGAACCACGCTGCGGCTCAAGGTTTCCACGCCCCCGATTCGTGATCGGAGCGCCCCACTCAAGTGGTCGCGGCGGGTCCCTGCCCGCATGCGCGTCGATCCGGTCGGGCCGTCCCCTGGCGATGTACTCCCGGTCCGGGCGAAGCGGGCGGTTCTCGCGGCGATCGCCGCACCAACATGGAATAATGGCGCCCAGTCGGGGCGTAGCGCAGCCTGGGCGCTATGCGACCGAATGCCCGGTGGGCATTCGCAGCGCATTGCGCGCCCGGGCCAGGACGGCCCGGGCCGGGTCACTTGGTGAGGCAGGAGCCGAACGTAGTGACCGCGGCGATCGCCGCACCAACATGGAATAATGGCGCCCAGTCGGGGCGTAGCGCAGCCTGGTAGCGCATCTGCTTTGGGAGCAGAGGGTCGCAGGTTCGAATCCTGCCGCCCCGACCAAAATCAATAAGTTACGGCGCCCTCGTGGCGCCGTTCCACTATTTTTCCACTATCGTTCCATTATGCTACCGTCCGGCTCGGGGTGAGCCGCGGGAGACAGGCATGGGACGAGCGCGCGCGAGGGGGCGGCGGGGGTGGCCAGACGGACTCTATGAGCGCCGACGCGGTGATCGCGTCTACTACTATTTCCGGGTGCCGGGTGGGTCGAAAGAGGTGCCGCTCGGGCGGGATCTGCAGGCGGCGAAACAGGCGGTCGCGCTCTATCTGAGCCGGTCTGCTGGTGACCCGGTGTCGGCTGCGCTGTCGCGGATAGAGCAGCCGGCGTCGACGGTCGCCAAGCACTTCGGGTGGTTCCGGCGCGAGGCGCTGCCGGAGCGGCGGACGAAGCGCGGCGGGCCGCTGGCTGACAAGACGCTCTATGAGTACGGGCTGATGCTGGATCACGCCATCGAGCGCTTGGGCCCCGATCGCAGCATTGCGGATGTCGATCGGCGGGCGGTGGCGGAGCTGCTCGAGGCGTACCCGCCGCGGATGAGCAACCGATACCGGGGCCTGCTCGGGCAAGTGTTCCGCCACGCGGTGGCGCGCGGGCTGCGGTCGGATAACCCGGTCGATGCCACAATAGAGAGGGTCGAGTCGATCACGCGGCAGCGGCTGACGCGCGATGCGTTCGACGCCATCCGCGATGCGGCCGCGCCCTGGCTGCAGCGGGCGATGGACCTGTCTCTGTGGTCGTTGCAGCGGCGCGAGGATGTCGTGCTTTTGACCGCATCGGCATGGGCTGGTGGCCAGTTGTCGGTTCGGCAGAGAAAAGTCGAGGGCTACGGCACGGGCTTGCTGCGAATCACGCCAGGGCGGAACCTCAAGGCGGCGATCATCGCGTGTCTGAACAGCCCGGAGCGGGGCGACTGCCCGTATCTGCTCCACTGGACCCCGCGCAAGCGAAGGCCCGCGGCTTGGCGGACGCATGAGCGCCAGTTAGCGCCGGAGGCGTTGACGCGAGAGTTCGGCCGGCTGCGCGACGCGCTCGGGGTGTGCGATCACCTGGTGCCGGCGGCGCGTCCGACGTGGCACGAGATCCGCGCGCTCGGTGGTGATCTTTACCGAGAAGAACTGGGATGGTCAGATGAGCAGGTGCAGGCGCTCATGGGGCATGCCTCGGTGGAGATGACGCGCGCCTATCTCGACCGGCATGGGGAGCGCTGGCAGGAAGTTTATGCGGGGTGAAGTAAGTTGACGGAATCAGAGATCGCTATCTGGCAGGCGTCGGCGACCACGGCAGCTGTTGTTGTCGCGCTCGCGATCCCAATATGCATGGAGGTTCGGCGTCGGAGCATAGAATCCAAAGAAAAAAGGGAGATGCTTGAAATATCAGCCCGCTTTCTTTATGAGCACGTCTGGTCGCATTGGATCGTATTGAATATCATCGAAATTGAATGCGACTTTGGCGGGGAAAGAGAAAAGTTATTCAACATACTTCAGGATTCAAAGAGCCCCACATCTATAGTGAGTAGTTCTAGCATACGGGACTACCGGTCTCAGGCAGTCAACCGACTATACGGAGAGCTTGGGAGGTGCTTCTCGCTGTCTTCGTCACGCCTGCAGTTTGCTCTATGGCAACTGGACCAGCTACTCAACAAGTTCAGTCCGGTAGAATGGGAAAGGGCCATAGCTTCCAAAGATCACAGCATGGCAATGAGCTTCGCATTAATCCAGAAAGCTGCAGCTGAGGGTAGTTCTGCGGCAGGTAGGTTTCTGGATATGGCACGCGAAATGGACCCCGAGCTGGATAGAAAAGGCGTGACAACAGAAGAGGCGAAAAGATTAATTGAGCGCCAAGAGAGACGCGAGGATTTGATGACGCGTTAGCTATCTGGCTTGCGCGCTTAATAGTTTGTCAGCCAGTGCGTTTCCGGTGCTTTCTATGAATGCGTCGTCATCTATATAGACCCGCCGCCCAATTTCTCGGCCTCGCACCTGGCCGTTGCGCACCCAAGACCGCACGGTGCGCTCGTCCGGCGCATCGCTCGGATCGAAGTGCCGCTCAATCCAGGTGCGGGCTAGGACCAAGCGCATTTGATGCACCATGGCTGCGGTGAACGGTTTGGAGGGGGAGAATGTTTGTCGAGTTTGTGTGTGGTGACGGGTACGAGGTGAACTGGGCGGCATGGACGGCGATAGGAACGATTTCCGCTGCGGTAGCTGCAGCGTTGTCCTCGCGCAGCGCTGGGCGGATTCATAATGAATCCATGGCAGAAGCCCGTAATCTGCAGCAGGAAGAGCGAGAGGCTCGCATAGCCGACCGCGAGGCAGAGGAGCGTGCTGATAGAGACGTCTTGTCGTCGCTCATGCTCAGTTACGTTGAAGGCATTCATATTCGGCTTTCCGCGCTGAAGCAGTCGCTGCCGAGAGCCCCGCAAGCTACGCACGTAACCCGGGATACCATCCCCGACCTCTATATTCCGTGGCTTGATGAGCTCGAGCCGCACATCATGCGATTCAAGGTGATTCCCAAGTCCACTCGCGACGACTTGATCGGGCTTATCACCTACGGCAGGGCCTACAACAGATCGTATGTGCGCGCTTGGGGTGAGAGCGCCCTTTCTGGACAAGTAATTATTGATATCCAGTTCGCCACGAACACCGGCTTGAGTATGGTGAACGATCTCTACGACATGGCCTGTAGAGTGCGTAGTGATCTTCACGAGTACGTGTACGGCGAAATTTTCATCGACGCTGAAGCGGGCTCGCCGTCCGGCGAATTGGGGAGCAATTGATTCGACGCGTCGCATTTAGTGATGGAGCTATCGAAGGGTGCTGCTGGCAGCTGACGCTGCGTCTGCGGATTCGCCAGCAAGACTGAAGTAAGCGGCACCGTCGACGTAGTCATCAGGGTTGTGGCCACCGCCCTGTGCGCGCGCGAGCTTTAGGCAGACCATGAACTCCCAGCCGTCACGCTCGCTGAGGGCAGTGCCCTTCGCGGCGTTGAATATGGCCACGGCGCGGGCCATGGAGCGCTCCTGGTCGGCGTCGCGGGTGGCGGCGCGGTCGGCCATGGCGTCGATGCCGGCCTGCAGTATCTCGGGGGCGGTGGTCATGCTGCTGCCTCCATGGGTAGCTGGGTGATGGCGAAGTTGGCGCGGACGATGGCGGCGGCGAGCCCGGGCGGGACGCTGTTGCCGCACATGCGGACCTGGCTGTGTTTCGGCAGGCGGCTGCCGTCGGGGCGCCGGTCGATGACGTAGGTGTCCGGGAAGCCCTGTGCGCGGTACAGCTCGCGCGGCTGCAGCATCCGCATGCCGATGTCAGTGAGGATGTAGCTGGTGCCGTCGATGACCACGGTGACCAGTTGCAGACGGTCGGTGCTGGTGACCGTTGGCGCGGGGTCGCGCAGGTCGCGGCCGGTGAGGCCGGAGCCGCTGCCGTAGTAGGGGGCGAGTAGGGCCGCCACGTGCCGGGCGTTGCTCTCGCGCCCGCCACCGCTATCGGCGAGGGTGGCGTGCACCAGCCGCTGCGTGCTGCCCTTGCCGACGATGGTGCTGACCGGCGCTGTCATCGGGTGGCCGACCACGCCGGTGTTGGCCTGCTCCATGAAAGCGGCCACCAGTTGCGCGCCGTTGTCGGTGTTGACGATGGTGGGCAGCGGCTCCAAGACGCTGCGCGTGCGGGGCTGCTGGCCGGCGCGCTCGCCGTAGCGAGGCACGAAGTAGGGGGCGCACAGGTACTTGTGGTTCCCGGTCAGCAGCGTCGAGACTGGTGCACGAATATCCTGGGGAGCGTTGTTGCTCAGGTTGCTGACAATGAACGGCTGCGGGCAGTCCAGCACAAAGCGCTGCACGCCCTTGGCGATGCGGCGCAGCGTGTTGTCTGCCAGCGGCTTCTTGCGGCCGAATATGCTCGGCACCGGAATCGACCAGTCGATGCACTCGGCGGCGGTCCGGTATGGCTGCAGCAGGCCGCTGCGCACGTCGGGGCTGTCGGGCGCTCCATGCGTGGGGTCCGGCCAAATGATGGGCGCGCCGTCTCGCCTGGCGATGACGAACAGGCGCTCGCGGATGGTGGGGTCGCCGTAGTCGCACGCGCGGAGCCGGCGCCATTCGACGGCGTAGCCGAGGCGCTGCAGCTGGCGCACCCACTGCTGGAAGGTGGCGCCCCTGCGGACGGGGCACGGCTTGCGCTCGGGCGTGAGCGGGCCCCAATCCTCGAACTCCTGGACGTTCTCCAGCGCGATGACGCGCGGTCGGCAGCGCCGCGCCCACTTGACCACCACCCACGCCAGGCCGCGTCGCTTCGAGCTCACCGGCTTGCCGCCCTTGGCCTTGCTGTGGTGCGTGCAGTCCGGCGACGCCCACAGTAGGCCGACCGGCTGATTGCGGGTGACCCGGGCGCAGTGCACGGCGAACACGCTCTCGCAGTGATGCTCCGTCCGCGGGTGGTTGACCTGGTGCATGGCCACCGCTTCAGGGTCGTGGTTGACCGCCACATCGACAGGCCGGCCGAGCCCACGCTCGATGCCGAGCGAAGCGCCACCGCCGCCTGCGAACAGGTCGACGGTGATCTCGTGGGGGAGTAGGGCGAGCTGGTGCATGGGCTCGGTGTGACTCATGCCGCTGCCCGCTCCTCGGTCGTCGGCGGTACGGCGGGCACGCGCATCAACGCGCCGGCCTGGTTGCGCCATCGGCGGCGGCTGCTGACGCAGAGGCGCAGGAGGTCGATGCGTCGGTATTCAAGAGCGTGTTCGTCCAGGTCCTCACCGACCGCACCGAACACGTAGCCGCCGCACTCGCGTTCCAGCCATTCGCGCACGACGGCGCAGTGGGCGCAGGTCGCGTGCTGAACGAAGTCGCCGTCGAGCACGAACGCCTCGCGCGTGTAGCGCTCACCTGGATGGATGCGGCGCCCGCATTCGTTGCAGCGGTGGGGCTGCGCGGCGACCGGTTCGCGCCGCGACAGCATGGTCACGCCCTCGGCGTCGTCGATCATGCACATCGGTGGGCCTCCTGAGCGGGCTCGCAGTCGAGGAACACGCGCCCGGTTTTCAGCCGGTGCATGCGGTAGCCGGCGGCGCGGAGCGCGTCGGTGAACGCGGATTCGGAGTAGATGGGCTCGACACCGCGGTTGATGCAGTAGGCGATGTAGTGCGCGCGGAGCAGGCAGGCGCGGGTGCTGGCGCCGTCCCGCGCGCGCATGCCGTGGGCCATGAAGCGGGTCAGGGCCTCGGCGCCGTCGGCGGGGCGGTCCGCCGGCTGGCCGGTGAGGCCGCCGGCTTCCACCCACTGCGTCAGGCGCTCGGCCTGCTGGTGGTTGAGGTTGGTGAGGGTGATGTCGAGGCTTGCGTCCTCGGCGGCCGGGATGGGGCGTTGGCTTGCGACGCCGGGGATATCTACCCGGACGCAAACGGGATCGACGTCCGGGGCATAGTTGTCGAGCAGCTCGGTGTCGTCGTCGGTGTTGACTTCGGGATAGAGCGCGGCGACGTTCAGGCCCATGCCGGCGAGCATTCGGCGCGTCAGGGCCGCGATGATCGGCGTCATGTCGTGCGCCAGCTGATTGCGGGCGGCGTGCCGGCTTTCCGTGGCCGCGTCCATTTCCGGGCCGGGTGCCAGGTGCTGTTCGGCGCTAGGCGCCGGCGCAGGCTCGGGCGCGGGTTCCGGCGGAAGGTCAAGGCCGGTCTGCCCGCCGGCGTTGCCAGGCGGTGCAGGTTGCGGTGCAGGCTCCGGCGCCGACTCGGGCTCGGCTCCGCCCCCACCGTTGCGAATGGCCTCGGCACGCTCGTGCCGGGCGATATCCTCGGCGGTGTGGCTCAGCCGGTCGCGCACGTAGGCGCGGCGCAGCTCGCCGTCGCTGGCGGCGCGCAGGACGCTGCTGATCCGGTCGCGCAGCCAGGCGATGCCCAGGGACTCCCCGCGCTCGCATTCGCGGAGCAGCTTGTGCACGTCGTGCGCAAGGTCGGCGCTGGTGAGCGCGCCCTCATCGACGAGGTGCTGGACGCGCGGGTCCAGGTCGCCGATCCGGGCATGCTTGCTGACCCACGCTTCGCTCTTGCCGAGCTGGGCGGCGGTCTTGGTGGTGCCGATCTGCGCGACCAGCACGTGCACGCCCTGCGCGGTCTCGGGCAGCGTCAGGCCCTCGCGCTGCAGGTTTTCGAGCACCTGCAGCACCATCACCTGCTCGGCATCGAGGTCGGTGCGGATGATGACCGGCACGTCCTCCAGCTGGGCGATGTGCGACGCCCGCCAGCGGCGTTCGCCGGCGACGATGAGGTAGTCCGCGGGCTCGACCAGCCGCGGCGCATCCGAATCGTCCGCTGGCCGCACGACGATGGGCTGGATGATGCCGTGCGCGCGGATGCTGTCGGCCAGCTCGTGCAGGGCGGCGTCGTCGAAGTGCTTGCGCGGCTGGGCCGGGTCGCGGTCGATGCTGGCGAGGGGCAGGCGCGTGGTCGTGGCGGTGGGGTGTGCGGTGTCGGGCATCAGGCGGCCTCCCGCTGCTGGTGGTGGGGCTCGCCGCGGTGTTCGGCGAGGAAGGCCTCGAACAGCGCGTGCTCGCGTTCGTCGTGCTCGGGGCAGCCGACGGACCACTGGCTGAAGCCCTCGCGGCCCATCACGCCGTGCTCGCAGAGCAGGGAGCCGCGGCGGTGGGGGAATCCGTAGTGGTCGCAGTGGCAGAGGTAGCGCTTCGCCTCGCGGCCGCTGGCGCGGTAGGTGTCGACGCGCATGTCGTCGGCCTTGCACGCGGGGCAGCGGGCGTAGCGGCGCCGGTAGTAGTGGTCCGGGTGCATGCGCAGGGTCTTGCGCGTGCCGCACCGGCGGCAGCGGCAGGGGTAGTAGTAGATGCGCGGTTTCGCCGGCGAAATATGGGCGGCGGGGTTCATGCCGGCATCCCGTCGTGCGTGCGGCCGTCGAGTTGGCGGCCGGCGCGCTTTTTGCCCACGCGCCAGACATCCGGTTCCAGCTCGTCATAGGAGCCGTCACCTCCGATGTCCTCTTCCCCGTA
Organism: Algiphilus sp.; assembly: GCF_023145115.1. Taxonomy (NCBI): domain Bacteria; kingdom Pseudomonadati; phylum Pseudomonadota; class Gammaproteobacteria; order Nevskiales; family Algiphilaceae; genus Algiphilus; species Algiphilus sp. The sequence continues at coordinate 32,499 of NZ_JAGLEJ010000012.1, read as the reverse complement.
GTTCCACTTGTCGGCGAACCAGGTTGCGTTCTCGCGTATGCCAGACATGTATGCCGCGAGCGCTTCGGTCGGCGCCCACTCGCCCCACTGTTTGAAGAAGAGGGGCACGCCGGCCGCCTCGCACTGGTCGCGCAGCGAGCGCGCCCAGTCGGGGTGCATGGGGCGTGCGTTGGGGCCGGATTCACCGCCGGCGATGACCCAGTCAACGCAGGCGCCGTCCCATGGGTCATCGACTGGGTCAACGTCGCAGGTCAGCGCGCTGTAGTGGTGCTCTCCGGTTGCATCGCGCTCGGGCTCTATCAAGTCGTGAAGGTCGACCGGACCCAGCAACGGCTCGCAGCTCAGGAAGCGGACGGCGGCGGGCGTGGCCAGCAGCTCCGGGATGCGCTCCTCGGCGGCCGCGTGGTTCTCGACGCTGGTGCCGAGCCAGACATTGGGCAGCGGCCAGTTCTCCGACTCGACTTCCACCTTTCGATAGGTGTGCGTGAAGCTGGCATAGGTGACGATGTGCCCGGTGCCGGGATGGTAGCCCCTCGGGTTCTCGCCGTTGTGCGTTATCCACCCGGCTTCGGACTTCGCGCAGCGACTGATGAATGCGCGCATGCGTTCGGGGCGCTTCGTCAGCACCTGGAAGGTGTGCTTGCCGATGCAGCGCACCATGGTCCGGAACACCGCTGCGATGAACTCGTCCGGTACGTCCGGGTGGAACAGGTCGGACATGGAGCAAACGAACACGCGGCGGGGCTTGCGCCAGCGCAGGGGTTCGTCGAGCGCCTCCGGTACCAGGCGGATGGAGCCGCTCCAGCCGCCAGTGCGCTTGTCGATCAGCCCCTCGTAGGGTTGCTCTCCGCCGGAGAAGCGGTGGGCGACGCGCTCGGCGTAGCAGTTGCGACAGCCGTCCGACACACGCGTGCAGCCGCGCACCGGGTTCCAGGTGGCGTCGGTCCACTCGATGCTGCTGCGCGCGCTCATGCCGCAACCCGCCGCTGCTGCGGCCGCCGCGTCTTGTGGCAGCAGCGGTGGCACCGGCTCCGCTTCTGGCCGGTCGGCACGGGCCGGTTGCAGCCGGGGGTGATGCACGGGGTGGCGTCGGGGTGGCGGCCGTGCAGGTACAGAATGAGCTCGACGATGGGCATCACTGGTCCGCCCCCGCGGCTTCCTCGAGCTCGGCGATGCGGCGCTGCAGGGCGGCGTTGCGCCGCATTTCGTCCGCGTGCTGGGCGCGGATTACGGCCAGCGTCTCGTCGTGGACGCTGACCATGGTGCGGGCGTTGCGCATGCGCTCGGCGAGGTCGTACTGGTAGCACGAGTCGTAGTGCTGCGCGGCCTCGGTCATGACGTCGAGCACATGGCCCAATGTGGTGTCAGTGCTGGGCATGGGTGACGTCCTCCTGGTGGGCCTCGGCGCGGCGCTGCGCGCGGGCGGCGGCCTCGTGGTGCTCGGCGCATTGTTCGAGAGCTGCGAGGCAGTCCCGGGCGACGAGCGGGTGGGTCTGGCCGGTGCGGACTTCGTAGTCCAACTGCCGGCGCGTGCTGCGCAGGGTCTGGCGGATGGCGCGGGCGTAGTGGGCGTGGGTGAAGCTCATGCCAGCGCCCTCTGCCCGGTGCGCTTTGCGGCGCCGGCGCGGCACCGGTCAGCGAGCGTGCGGTACACCTGCGCCATCTCGCGGTAATGGCGCGCATTTTCGTGCGCGCGGGATTCGTACCCGTACCCCGCGCGCTCACGAATTTCCGCCTCCACTTCAGCGGCGCGGGCGTCCAGGGAGTAGCTCTCGGCGCGCTTCTCGTGGGCCTGGGCGCAGAGCAGGTCGCGCTGCGTGAGCAGCTCGTCAATGGTGGGGGTGGGGGCGCTCATGCCGCACGCTCCGCCGGCCGGTGGGCCGCGGCAGCGCGGATGCGCTCGGCGAGGCGCCAGGCGGCGCGGGCGGTGCGGGCCGCGACGCGGGCGGCGGGGATGTCACCGGCGCGCAGGGCCTTGGCGATGATCGGTTGCTGGTAGCGGGCGACTTCGTCCAGGCGCTGGCAGGCGGCCCGCGGGCAGCGGACGTGCGGCGGCTGGCTGCGGAGGATGGCCGGCGCGCCGTAGTGGCGCTCGATCAGTTCCTGGCGGCGGGGGTGGGTGAGGTAGGCAAGACGGTTGTCGGTGGTGCGCTGCACGGGCTGCCTCCGGATGACGGAGGCAGAAGCTAAACACAGCGTGTAAGCTTAAGTCAACACCGCGTGTAACTCGTTCCAGTACCCAGCTTGCGGATGGCCCGCGGGCGTAGGTTGTCCGCCTCAGAAGTTCGAGAGCACCTCGTACCGGACGCTGGTGTTGTCGGCGGAGAGGACGCGCACTCGTACTGACTGAAAGGCGATCTCCGCTCCGCTGTCTTCCAGCTCGTAGGTCAGCTGTTGCGAGTAGGCGGGGCGGATCAGGTCGCCCCCGGAGTATTCGCGGTACACCACGTGCATCGTGCCCGTTCCGCGGCCTTGGTAGATTAGTTCTTTGCGGAAGGCTGACGGATCGTCAATTACGTGGAAATCCGTCGTATAGGGGGCTTTCACGTCAAACTCACCGAGTTCGCTAAACTGGGGAGAAAACCACTCCAGCTTCTCGAATGTCCGATCATCGTTAGGGTCCGAGAAGCAAGCGATGTTGCCTTGAACGCTACCGCAATAGGCAAAGCCACCAGCGTTCATTCTTACTTCGCGCAGGTTCGCATATCTCGATTCGGGCTTTCCGCCCTGTGCGTTGCCAAAATACTGGGACCCGACCTGTCGCGCAGCGCCCGGGAAGGAGTCGCTAGAGATTGGCTGGAGATCGACGGTGGCGCCAATCTGAGAATGGTGGTTGTAAGCCGTGATCATTGCCTCGCCGACAGTCGCAGTGTGTGTGGCGCGCAAGGGCGGGCCCCGGAAGCTGCGATCTTCGCTGTGTGGGGCGTAGGGCACGGTTGCCACACAGCCGGTGGTGGCGGCTGCGGATGCGACGTAGAAGATAACTGTAATGAGCTTCGTGCGCGTCATGACTCCTCCCATTTTCCGATTACGGTGCCGACAACTTCAAACGCTTCGGTGATTATAGGGAACTGAGGGTTTAGTGGCCGGAGCCACTTCTTTCCAGCCTCCTCCATGAATAACTTGAAAACGAGATCGCCAGTGTCAAGCATACGGGCGATAACGGGCTGTCCGGAAAGCGGGCTAAGTTTTTCCGGGTCAACGAAAATAACGCAATCCTCTGGATAGCTTTTCCCATACGGCGCTGTCATCGAGTCGTTGCGGACACGAAGCGCGTAGGAGTTTTGCGAATGGGCCTTGGGGCAAGATATCCATTCCTCGGCCGAGTTCGCGTCAGCGTATTCGGAACTCTCGTGACGCTGACCAGCTTGCACAAAGGTAAGAATCGGGACCTTAGACCCATAGGATGCGGCTTCTTCCCTCACCAACTGGTCTGCAGTAGCAAAAAGGTATGGCTTAGTGCGCCAGAGTGTCTCGATGTGGTCTTTGGATATGCCACCGCGCGAGAACCAGTTGTTCAGCTGTTGCGAGGTAGCGCCGATCTCGTGCGCGATCTCGGTGAACGTCAAACCGCGGCGCTTGCGCTCGGCCTCGAGCTTGTCGAGTAGGTCTTTCCGTAGGCCCATACCTCGCAAGCTACACGCCGCGTTGAAAGTTGGCTCAACAGCATGTTGACGTCGGAATACACGTGGTGTGTAATGAGCCGATGGCTGACCCGACCGAGCACCTGGAGAAGGCAATTCGCCTACTCAGCGGACCGAAGCGATGCGCTTCGGTCGCTGCCCGTGCGATCGGCGTGTCGCCGCAACGGCTGCACAACTGGCGGAGCCGCGGCGTGCCGGTCGATCAGTGCGTAGAGATTGAGCGCGTCACGGGAGGCGAGGTGCGGTGCGAGGAGCTTCGGCCTGACTACCCGTGGGATCACTTCCGGTCCCTGTCGGACGAGGGGCGAAAGTGCGCGTAAGGGCAGTGGGATACAACCAGGTCTCCTCCGACTCGAACGGACGCAACCCCCTTGCTCCGAGTCGGCATTGGCCGCTGGCACTGCATGCTGCCGGCGGCCGTTTTCTATCCCGCGTCGGACTCCAGCCGGATGCGCATCAGAACAGCGAGCTTTTCGAGATAGCTCTGCATGTGCTGCGCGCTGGAGGTGGGGACGCAGCCGTCGTTGTAGAGGTAGATGCGCTCGCCCCCGGTGCGTCCATCGCAGTCGAGCTTGGCGGCAGTAGCCCGCGAGAGCTTGAGCGTGGTTCGCACCGGATGCGCGCTGTAGTCGACCCATTCGTCGGTACAGAAGCCAACGGGCTTGTACCGGCGGTTCACCACCACGTAGGTCCCGTCTGGCTCGCGCAAGAGGCAGTAGGGGAAATGCGTCTGTCGGAGTTCGGCCATGACTGATTTCGCAGCAACAACGGGTCAGCCCGTCATCCTGAGCGCGCCGGCTGGTTGCGGCAAGTCCCGCAACGCGGAGGTATTGCGGCGGATGTTCGGGTGCTCGTGCGTTGTCGACGAGTGGGACGGGCAGTCGCCGGTGCCAGCCAACGCGCTGGTGCTGACGAACCTGCCCGTGCTGGGTGGCGCCGGGGCGGTGCCGGTGCTGTCTGACAATGGCGAGGAAGTGCCTCATGAGTGAAGCGTCGCCGGGCTACAGCGTGCCCGCAACGTCTACGCGCGGACAGCCGCCCAACCGGCAGGCCGTGCTGGTGCGGCATCTGCGCGATGCGTGCGACGAGACGGGGCTGGACGAGGCGACGTTCGCGCTTGGTCTGGCGCGCCGGTATCTGCGCGAGGTGCCGGAGGATCTGCGGACGGTGGATGTGCCGGATCTCGACGACGACACGGTGCGGCCGCAGGACTATCTGCGTGCGCGGGGCCGCTGGTATAAGCGCGTGGCGCGTTGGGCGGACGGCGCGACGATGCCCGCGGACATGGAGGAGCACTGGGTGGCGGAGCTACCGGCGCCATACGGCGAGCGGTGTGCGCGCGACCTGGTGCGGCGCTACGGGTTCATGGGCGTGCTGGCACCGGAAGCGGATGCGAGCACGGCGGAGGATCTCGCCAGCGTCGGGCGCGTGGGCTCGGACCACGGGCGGGTGCTGCAGGAGGTGTCGCGGATGCTGGACGACGGGAAGTTCGGCCCGGAGGACGCCGCGATAGCGCCGAACGCGATTGCCGCGCTGCATGACCTGGCCGCCGATGCCATCGGCCTGGCTGCGCGCATCCGGGATCGGGTGGGGGATCACCCGAACACCGTGAAGCTGCGTCAGGCATGACGGACGTCATCGACCGCGCCAACGAGCTGGCGGAGCGCGAGCGGGCCTCGGCACTGGAAGCCGCGCGCGCCCGGACGGATGCCGCGCCGAGCGGGGCGATGTGGTGCGAGGAGTGCGAGGCGCTCATCCCCGAGCGCCGGCGCCAGGCGGTGCCGTCCGCGCGGATGTGCGTGGACTGCGAGACGGCGGCCGAGATGCGCGGGAGGCACTTCGCGCGATGAGGGGCGCATACGAGTTCATCGCCGGCGAGGATCCCGGCAGCGAGTACGGGGCGGACCTCGGTCCGCTCGGCCGTCAGGTGTGGAAGCTGCTGCGCGACCGGACGGACATGACGTTCGCGGAGCTGGCGTTGGACGGCACGTGGATGCCGTACGCGTTCGAGGGCAGTGCCGGCAAGTCGCGCCGCACGGGCTGGCAGATTGCACGGACGATGAAGCTGCAGAGCGGTACGGCCGCGCTGCTGCTGTACGGCACGAAGCTCACCGATCAGGGCGCCAAGCGCGTGGTGGTTGGCGCGGAACCGGGTGCAGGCGAGCTGGACCTGGTGGATGCGATCTTCGGCGCCATGGCCGTGGATGCGCAGCAGGCGATCCGGGAGCTAAGGGAATGGCGCGAGAAGAACAAGGGCGGCAAGAGTAGCCGGGCACCGCCGCCGGTTGCGTCGGACGGGTGGGAGGCGACCCTCGCAACGAACAAGGAGGGCGGCTACCGCGTCAATCTGCACAACGTGATCACGATCCTGACGCGGCACCGGGAGTGGCGCGGCGTGCTGGCGTTCGACACGTTCGGCAACCAGATCGTAAAGCGCCGGGAGACGCCGTACGGCGGCGAGCCCGGTCCGGTGGAGGACACGGACGTGGTGCGCATCGCCGCCTGGCTGGCGCACCCTGACACCTACGGGATGACCGTGGGATCGGGGATGGTGCGCGAGGCGCTGCTGCCGGTGGCGCACGAGAACCCGGTGCATCCAGTGCGGGAGTATCTGGACGGGCTGCAGTGGGATGGCCAGCCGCGCATCGCGACGTTCTTCCGGGACTACTGCGGCGTGGATGCGACGAGCTCGGAGCTGGTGGACTACCTGGCGGCCGTTGCCCGGTGCTTCTTCGTCAGCGCCATCGCGCGCGTGCGCGAGCCGGGGTGCAAGGCGGACCTGATGCTGATCCTCGAGGGCCCGCAGGGTGCCAAGAAGAGCACGGTGGTGCGCGAGCTGGCGTCGGCTGAGTGGTTCGCCGAGGCGATGGAGAGTCCGGCGAACAAGGACTTCTATCAGAGCCTGCAGTCTCGGTGGATCGTCGAGGTGGCCGAGATGGAGTCGTTCACCAAGGCCGAGGTCGGGAAGATCAAGCAGGCGATCAGCACGCAGGCCGACCACTACCGACCGAGCTACGGGCACATCGCACAGTCGTTCCCGCGCCAGTGCGTGTTCATGGGCACCACGAATGAGGACGCGTACCTGCGCGACCCAACGGGCGCCAGGCGGTTCATGCCGGTGCATGTGACCGAGATCGACATCGACGCCATCCGCGGCGTGCGCGATCAGCTGTGGGCGGAGGCGCAGCACCGATACGGCAAGGGCGAGGACTACTGGACGCTGCCGGCGTCAGCCCGGGAGGAGCAGGCTGCGCGCTATCAGCAGGATGTCTGGTACGAGCCGATCGTGCGGTATGTCGAGGGTCACGGCCCGCCGCACTGGTACCCGATCAAGCGTGAGCCGCTGGACGAGACCACCACGGCTGAACTGTTGAGCAGGGTGCTGGATATCGATGCCGGCAAGCAGGATCGGCAGTCGCAGATGCGCGCCGCTGCGGTGCTGAAGCAGCTCGGGTGGGTGCGGTGCAAGGTGCGCCGGAACGGCGTGACGGTGTGGGCCTATCGGCGCCCGCATGGCACCTCGTCGTACGGGATGTTCGATGACCCGCTGGAGGACACTGATGCCTGAGTGTTCCCACCTGTTCCCACCTTGTTCCTACCTCTGTTCCTACCTCAAAGGCCGGCGTGGTGGGCGTGTTCCCACGTTCCCACCTCTCCGCGCACCCACACGGGCACAGGTGCGTGCGCACACGCGCGCGCACCTGTCTCTACAGGTAGGAACAGTGGGAACGGTGGGAACAGGAACGGAAGAAGCCCGCAACCACGGGCGTTCCAGCCGTTCCTACCTCTGTTCCCTCCGCTCCGAGGAGGGGAACACCCTCGACATTCACGGGTCCTCCCTGGGATCCGGGCGTGCGGGTACTGAGAGGCGCGTTTTTTGCCTAGTTCCTGGTGGGCGGGGATGGGTTCACGGGGCAGGCATCACGGGGCATCGTGATCGGGTCGGCGGGTGGCGTGAAGCGTCGGCGCCTGGTGCGATTGCCGTGGGTGGCCGGTCGTGAGCGGCGTCGGCCTGCTCACCGCCCGCCAGCTGATGGTCGAGCTCGGCCGGCTCGGTGTCGGCTCGTGGAAGCCGGACGCCGCGCGGCAGTGGATCCGCGAAGAGCCGGCGTGCCCGAGTGAGGCGCCGATGGCGCAGGGGCAGCCGCGGCTCTACCGCATCGCGGATGTGCTGGCCTGGCTGCGCGTGCGGGCGGTGCGGGAGCGGGCGAAGGGCTGGAGCTCCGGCGGCGGGCCCGACCTGGTGGCGCGCATCGACGCTGCCACCGCGCATCTGGCGGATCCGAGCCAGCCGCTACCGGCTTCCGGCGCGGACGAGCCGCGGGACCAGGCTTGCGCCGGAGCCTCTGGCCAGGCGGTGGGGGCGGGCGCTGCGCCGGCTGCCGCGTCGGATGTCGCGCCGGTGCCGGCCGCACTGCCCGCGAGCGCTGCCGGGGCCGAGCCTGTTTCGCCGGCGAAAGAGCATGTGGCGTGGTCGCAGCTGAGCGACGCCGAGGCGCTGCTGCAGGTGCTGGAGGGGCGCGACCCGCGCAACTGGCTGGCTGCGGAGAACGCGTTGAAGGCACGACAGCAGCGCCTGGAGGAGGCGCGGCGCCTGGTGCCGGTTGAGGATGTCGGTACCGCGCTCAACGCCACCATCACGATGGTGCGTGGCGCGCTGCTGTCGCTGGTCAGCCAGCTGGACGTGGAGCTCGAGGGCTGCGCCACGCGCGCCGAGCGCCGGCAGGTGGTGCGCGACCGCGTGCACGCCATCCTCGAGCGCATGGCCAAGGCCGGCATCGACGCGGAGGAGCCGGCCGATGCTTGACGCCGATACCGCCGACGCAGCGCTGATCAACTGGGAGTCCGCTGTGCGCGAGGATCTGGCGCGCCTCTCCGGCCCGGCGCGCGAGGAAGTGCTGCGGATCTGGCACGGCCTGGTGCCGAAGGAGCAGCTGACCTACCGCGCGTGGGCGGAGCGGTATCGCTACCTCACCGGCGGCGAGAGCCCCGGCTGGTTCAGTTGGGACGGGCAGCCGGCGCTGATCGGCATCATCGAAGCGCTGGACGATCCGGACGTGCGCGAGGTCTCCGTGCAGAAGAGCTCGCAGTTCGGGTATACGCAGTCGATCGCGCTGAACCTGATGCTCTACCACATGCACCAGGACCCGCGCGCCATCCTGGCGATGTTCGGCAAGGATTCCAGCGCCAAGCGCTTCACCCGCGAGAAGCTCAACCCGGCCATCCGCGCGATCCCCGAGCTGATCAAGCTGGTGCCGGTGGACAAGCGCAGCAGCGAGAGCACGCTGGACTACAAGGAGTTCCCCGGCGGCTACGTCCAGCTGACTGGCGTCAACAGCCCCGGCAACACGAAGTCCTCGGACGTGCCCATTGTCATCGTCGAGGAGCCGGACGATGTCGGAAAGGACGTCAAGGGGCAGGGCAATGCCATCGCGGCCGGCAAGGCCCGCGCCAAGACGTTCAGCAATCGCAAGGTGCTGATCGGCGGCACGCCGACCTACGAAGGGTTCAGCACGATCACGCTGGAGATGGGCAAGACGGACAAGCGGCGCATGTACGTCGATTGCCCGCACTGCGGCCACGAGCAGACCCTGCGGTGGGAGCAGGTCACCTGGGACCAGGACGCGCTGGTCAGCCACAGCGTCTACGGCACGCATCGAGCCGACACCGCGCGCTACGTGTGCGAGGCCTGCGAGCGGCCGTGGTCCGACCGCGAGAAGAACGATGCGATCAGGCGCGCCGCTCAGCAGCCGGATTTCGGGTGGCGGGCCACGGCGCAGGGCGGCACCTCGCCCGGCTTCTTCCTCAGCGAGCTGTACAGCGTGTTCGCCGAGGCGCGCCTGTCCGAGCTCGTCAAGCGTTACCTGGAGGCCGTGCACGCCCTCAAGGTGCGCGGCGACGACAGCCTCATGCGCGAGTTCGTCAACGGCACGCTCGGCGAGGAGTACCGCCTGGTCAGCGGTCTGCCGGACGCCGAGGCGTTGGAGGAGCGCGGCGAGGCCTACGCGCTGCAGACCGTGCCGGCCGGTGGCCTGGTGCTTATCGTCACCGTGGACGTGCAGCGCGGCGGCGAGAAGTCCGGCGAGCCGCGCCTGGAGTACTTGATCCGCGCCTGGGGGCGCGAAGAGGAAGGCTGGCTGGCCGACTACGGTGTGTGCCTCGGCAACCCGCTGGAGGACGCCACCTGGCGCAAGCTGGACGAGGTGCTGGCCACGCCCATCCGCAACCACGGCGGCGGCGTGCTGTACCCGTCGCTGGTGGAAGTCGACTCCGGCGACGGCGCCACCGACGATGCCGTGCTGAAGTACTGCCGCCGCAAGCGGCGCGAGGGGGGTATCCGCGTCATCGCCACCAAGGGTGACGGCAACCCGCGGAAGGAGATCTACAGCCCGCCCGGCCGCAGCGTGGATTCCAACGCCGCCGGTAAGGCCGCGAAGTACGGCCTGCGCCGCTACGCGATCGGCACCGAGAAGGCGAAGGACCTGCTGGCAGAGCGCCTCAAGCTCACCGGCGACGGCCCCGGCCGCATGCACTGGCCGGCGCAGGTCGGCTACGAGTACTGCCGCATGCTCAACAGCGAGGCCAAGGTGGCGCCGCACGGCGGCCGGCCGCGCTGGACCTGCAAGGTGGGCGAGCGCAACGAGGCCTGGGACCTCGAGGCGATGCAGCTGCACGCCGTGCGCTGCCTGCGGCTGCACACCTGGACCGAGGCGCACTGGGCCGCCGCCGAACGCGCCCTGCGCCAGACCGACCTGCTCGACACCGACCAGGCGGAGCCCACGCAGGCCGCGGCGGACGCCGCCGAGGGCCGCAGGCGCAAGCCGCGCGAGACGCCCCCACCGGCGCCGCGCGACGACAACGGATTCGGAAGCGAGGAGTGGCGACTGTGAGCATCGACCAGGACACCGAAGTCAACGTCAAGAGCCGCATGACGCGCGTCATCCGCGAGCATACCGGGCTGGCTGAACGCATTGCCGTGGAGATGGCCGGCGAGGCGTGGAATGCGCTCGTGACGCAGCTGGGTGGCGAGCGCGTGTACTTCTGCCCGTCGAAGGCGGAACGCGATGCGGCGGTGATCCGCGACTTCAACGGACGGAATCATGCCGAGGTGTGCCGCGAGCACGACATCAGCCGGCGGACGCTCTACCGGATTCTCAACGGGCGCGCCGGTGGCGCCGACCAGAGCCATTAGCGTGACGCATGAAAGTGCCACTTTTGCCTGTATCTGGCACGCGCCGCCACCTAGCCTGAAGCTCCAGACCCACAGATCCGGAAAGGGCAAGGAGCACCGCGTGCATGCCGGACGAGACCGCCACCCCCTGCGAGACGCCGCCCATGGATCAGCGTGAGTACGGCGAGCTGATCGCGACGGTGAAGCACCTGGCGGAAGAGCTGGGCGGCATGCGGAGCATGTTCGAGCGGGAGACGGCGAAGCTGCACGCCCGTATCGACGAGTTCCCCAAGTACATGACGCCGCGCGAGATGCACGAAAGGCTGCGGCATGACGTGGACGAGATCGCGGAAGACGGCCGCGAGACGCGCCGCATCGTCGACGCGCTACGCAACGAACAAGCGCGCAGCGGCGAGGGGCAGCGTTGGCAGCGGGACCTGTTGTGGCTGGTGCTGGCCGTCGTGGTTGGCGCCGGCGGCTACCTGACTGGCGGAGGTTGACATGCGTAACAAGGCGTTTCGATTGTGGCCCCTCGTGCTGATCTCGATCGGCCTTCTCGCCACCGTCGCGGTGGTCGCACCCGGCAATCTGCCGGTCGTTATCTACAAGCTGGCGTTGGTGAGCGTCGCCGGCTGTGCTGGCTATTGGCTCGACCGCTGGCTCTTTCCATCGGCCCGTGTGCATACGTTCCTGCGAGCAGGCCACGATGACCCGGAGACAGCGGAGCGCAAAGTGCGGCTCGCGCAAGCGGCCATGCTCAGGCGCGCCATTGTCGTGGCGGCGGCTATGGTGGGCGTGACGATGGGGTTGTGAGGTGACCACGCCGCGCCGCCAGCACCTGGATATCGTCTGGCGCCCGCCGCCCATGCCGTCCGACCCCTATGAACGCGCCGGCGGTCCGCAGACGCCGCGGGGCGCATCCGCGCGGCGTTTCGCTGTGTATCTCGGCGGTGGCGTGCTGAGCGTCGCGTGGATCGTGTTCTGCGGCCTGCTCTGGTACTGGGCCCTGGCGTGGGTGGCGCAAAGCGCGTGCGCCGCCGAACCACCCCGCGCCGCCCTCGAATACCGCGCCGACCTCACCCGCGAGGCGCGCGCCGCGTGGGGCATGCAAGCGCCGGTGGCGGTGATGGCGGCGCAGATCCATCAGGAGTCCGCTTGGCGGCCGGATGCGCAGTCGCCCTACGCCGACGGGCTAGCGCAGTTCGTACCGGCCACCGCTGAGTGGGTCGCCGAGCGCTGGCCGGCTCTCGGCGGGGCCGCGCCGTTCAATCCGCAGTGGTCCATCCGCGCGATGGCGCGCTATGACCGCTGGCTGTTCGACAGATACGGCGCCCCCGCAGCGACCGCGTGCGACCAGTGGGCGTTCACGCTGTCGGCATACAACGGCGGCCAGGGCTGGCTCATGCGTGACCGTGCCCACTGTCGAGAGCAGCCGGTGTGTCCGGGTTGCGACTCGACACGATGGTGGGGGCATGTTGCGGACCACCCCGACCCACGGCGCGCGTCGTGGGCAGTGACCGAGAACCGTGACTATCCGCGCCGCATCCTGCTCCAACGGCAGCCCCTCTACCGTGACTGGGGGGTGATGGTGCTGTGCGAGGGAGCCCCGTGATGGGTTGGCTCGCGGCACGGCTGGCCGGCGCCGCCGGCCCCTACATCGTCGGCGGCGTGCTGGCGGTCATCGTGGGCCTCGGCGGCTGGCTCGGGTGGATCGCGTGGGACAACCACACCCTGCGCACCGAGGCCGCGGAGGCGCGGGCGGATGCCGCCGAAGCCCGCGCGGAGCTCGCCACCTGCCGCACCAGCGTCGCGGACCTCGAGGCAGCCGTGGCGCGGCAGAACGAACGCATCCTCAGCCTGCGCGCCCTGGCCGATGCCGCGGCAGCGCAGGCCGAGACCCGCGCCGTGCGCACCCTCAACCGCGAGCGCGCGCGTACCCGGGAGCTGCCGGCCGGCCACGGCCCGCAGGCCATGAACGACTGGATGCGCCAGGCGGTGCCGTGATGCGCACCGCGCTCGCACTGCTGCTGATCCTCGTCACCGCCCTGTCGCTGGCCGCGTGCAGTGGCACGCCCGAGATCCGCGAGCGCGTACGCACGGTGGAGGTGAAGGTGCCCGTGCCCACATACCGCGCGCCGCCGCCGGAACTGGCCACGCCACCGGCGCTGGCCGCGCCCCGATTCGTGCCCCCGTCCGACGCGCAGGCCAGCAGCGCCCTCACGCCGCAAGGCGAAGCGGTGCTGCGCGCGCTGATCGGTGAATTGCTGGCGCGGGAACGCGCCTGGCGCGAGTGGGCGCGCGGGCCGCCTGACGAGTCCGACAACGGGGGCAGTGGCGAAGGCGGCTGAGAGGTCGCCTTCGTCTTGCCCGGATTCTGTACCGGCAGCGCTCGCCGCTACTTCTTCCGCTTTCCGCCGTTGCCGCGGGGGCTCGGGGTTTCGCCAACGGTGGTCCCCGGGTGCCGGTCCGCGTACTTCTTGGTGACGTAGCGACCGGTGCCGGCGTCGCGGTACTTCTTGTCCTGGGTCTTGTTCGCCATGGTTGCGCTCCAGTTGTAAGGAGATCCAAGGCTAAGACGAACAACGTGGGGCTGCCGGGCCGCAGCGAAAGTGCCATTTTTGCCTGTAATTGGCACAGGGGTGCGGGGCAGGCTGCGTGCCATGAGCGTGTCCACCCAAGAGCTACTCGAGGCAACCGAAGACGCCCTGCTCAAGCTGCTGCAAAAGGGCTGGAAGTCGGTGCGCGTGAACGGGCAGGAGTACACGCAGCGCGAGATTGGCGAGTTGCGTGCCCTGCGCCGTGATCTGCGGCGCGAGCTCGGCGCCAAGACGCGGCAGGGTGGCGGTTTCATGGCAGCTGATTTCCGGGGCGGTTCGTGAGTCGCGGCCACGGTGTCCAGATGAACTGGTGGGACCGCGCGGTTGCGTACTTCTCGCCACAACGCGCTGTCCGCAACCTCTACTACCGCAACGCGTTGCGGGCGTCCGGTGGGTACGAGGGCGGCCGCGATTCGCGACTCCGCAAGACGATGCGCGATAACCGTGGCCCGAACCGGATCGTGCAGGGCGGGGCCGAGGCCACACGCAGCCATGCGCGGCATCTGGAGCGCAACTACGATTTCGCGCGCGGCACGCTGCGGGTATTCGCGCGCAACGTAATCGGGCCGCGCGGCATCGGCGTTGAGCCAATGCCACGTCGGGCTGATGGGCGCGTCCACAACGAGTTTGCCGATCAGATTCAGCGGTATCACCGCGAGTGGTCTCGCCGGCCGGAGGTCACCGGCCGCATGACGCGCGCGATGATGGAGCGCCACGCGCTTCGCTGCGGCATCCGAGATGGCGAGATATTCAGCCAGGCGCTCCGCGGCAATGTGCGCAACCTGCGGCACCACACGCAGGTTCCCTTCTCGCTGGAGCTGTTGGAGTCGGACTTCATCCCGTTCTGGCACGACGTTCCGGGTGACCGCATCTTCCAGGGCGTGCGGCTCAACGCGTGGGGTCAGCCGGTGGTGTACTTCGCTCACCGGGATCACCCAACGGACGGATTCCAGTACGGGGCGCAGGCACTCAAGGAAGTCCCCGCGGACCGGATGCTCCACTTTGCGCTGCGTGACCGGATCCACCAGGTGCGTGGCATCACGATCTTCGCTGCGGTGATCCACCGTCTTGAGGACCTGAAGGACACCACCGACTACGAGCTCGCCGCCGCCAAGTTGGCGAGCGCGCTCGCACTCACCATCACGCAGCAACCGGATGAGCTCGGCGACAACCCGCTCTCCAATGGCCAGAAGAGTGAGCAGACCGGGCGGCAGCTCATGGACATCGAGCCCGCCATGATCTACCGGGGGCAGGAGGGCGAGCAGGTCAACGTTGTCGACACCAAGCGCCCGAACCAGGCGCTACCGGACTGGATCGACTTCAACCTGCGGGGCATCGCGGCGGGCACCGACGGCAGCAAGAGCAGCATCAGCCGGCACTACACCGGCAATTTCTCCGCGCAGCGACAGGAGCTCGTGGAGACCTGGCCGGCGTACGAGGTCATGCGGGAGGAGTTCGTTTCCGCTGTCACGCTGCCCTGCTACGAGGACGTCGTGCGCACGGGGTTCGCCACCGGCGCGTTGCGCGTGCCGAGTGACGTCGACCCGTTCACGATCTTCGATGCGGACTATCGCGGCCCGGCGATGCCTTGGATCGACCCGGTGAAGGAAGCGCAGGGCGAGAAGATCAAGATCCGCTCCGGCCTGAAGTCACTGAGCCAGGCCGTGCGCGAGCGCAACGGTGATCCGTGGGAGGTCATCGATCAGCGCGCCGAAGAGCTGGCCTATGCCCGGAATCGCGGCGTGACGCTGGACACCGACCCGGCTGCCGTCAGCGGCAGCGGCGTCGAGCAGTCCAGCGCACCGGAATCCAACGACCCGGAGAACGAGCAATGAACTGGAATGCACTAGCGGCGGCACTCGGCCTGGCCGTGCCCGGCGAGGAATCCGCGCGCTCCGTGGTGCTGGCCCACCTGGGGCTGCCCGGCAACGCCAGCAACGATGCGGTCATGGCCGCGCTGGCCCGCAACGGCGACACGCCGCGCGACAACGTCGCGAGCATTGTCGCGCGCCGGCAACCGCGCAACGTCGTGGCCAGCGGTGCGTGGTGGCAGGTTCGGGCACAGGCCGAAGGCAATGAAGCGGAGCTCCTCATCTACGGCGACATCGGTGAGGACTTCTGGGCGGAGGAATCGATCACTGCCCGCGAGCTGGTGGCGGCGCTCAACGAGATCGCCGCGGACACCATCCGCGTGCGCATCAACAGCTTCGGCGGCAGCGTCTACGACGGGCTCGGCATCTACAACGCCCTGAAGCGGCACCGCGCCACGATCATCGTCGAGGTGGACGGCTACGCGGTGTCCATCGCCAGCCTCATCGCCATGGCGGGCGACACCGTACGCATTGCCGAGAACGCGATGTTCATGGTGCATGCGCCGCTTGCGGTGCTGATGGGCATGTTCAACGCGCGTGAGCTTGAGCGCTTCGTTGACCAGCTCGACGTGCACAGCCTGGCAATGATCAGCAGCTACGCCAACAAGACCGGCAAGAGCCGGGACGAGATCCTGCAGCTCGTCAGCGACGGCGAAGATCACTGGTTCACTGCCGACCAGGCTATCGCCTTCGGTCTGGCGGACGAGCTATCCGAAGCGCTGCCCATAGCCGCGCACGGAAACATCCCCGAACGCTTCCGCAACAAGCGCACCCCTGCGGCGTCGAGCGCCGCTCCTCAACCTGTACAGGAGTACCCCATGAACTGGATCACCCTTGCACTGGCGCTCGGCCTGAACCTGAGCGCGGACACCAGCCAGGACGCCGCAAAGGCACAAGTGCTGGCCACCCTCAACCTCGGGGGCGATGCCGACGACGCGGCCGTGACCGCTGCGCTGCAGCAGCGCGGCGTGCAGGCGGCCGGCAGCCCGAACGGCGTCCCGCCCGGCGGTGCGACCCGCGCCGGGGCGGACCCCGACCCGCAGCAGATCCGTGCCCAGGCGCTCGCCGACGAGCAGGGCCGACGGCGTGAGATCCGGCAGGCGTTCGCCCACTTCCAGGGTCGCGCTGGCGTGGACGATCTGATGACCGCCTGCATGGACGATGTCAACGTCAATGCCGAAACCGCCCGAGCACGGCTGCTCGACCACCTCGGACAGGGCAGCGAGCCCATTGCCGGGGCCGGTGCGAGCACCTCGATCGTCACGGACCAGGCCGACCGCATGCGCACCGGCATGGTCCACGCGATGCTCGGGCGACGCGGTATCGCCGAGGATCCCGAGACCGGGGAGCGGGTGGACGCCAGCGGCGCGAATCCGTGGCGCGGCCTCTCCGCTCGCGAGCTGGCGCGCGCCTGCCTGCAGGCAGCCGGTCACCGGACGGAGGGCATGCAGCCCATCGATGTGATGCGTGCTGCGCTCGGCGCGCCCATGCGGGCCGGCGGCGGCAACACGCAGAGCGACTTCCCGGTCATCCTGGAGAACCTCATCCAGCGCGAGGTGCTTCGCGGGTTCCGCTCGATTCAGCCCACGTTCTCCCGCTACTGCCGCATCGGGGACGTCTCGGATCTGCGCGAGTGGCAGCGTATGGTTCCCGGCGTGATCGCCTTCCTCGAAGAGGTGGACGAGAAGGGCGAGTACAAGAACAAGAACATCCCGGACGCCGAGAAGCAGACGATCCAGGCCAAGCGCCGTGGCAACATCATCGGCGTGACACCCGAAGTGCTGATCAATGATCAGCTCGGCCTCGTGCTCGACTCCGCCATGGATGTCGGCATGGCGGGTGGCCGCACCACGGAGCGTCTGGTGTACTCGCTCTTCGCCATGAACGGCGGCGACGGCCCCACCATCCGCTACCCGGACGGCAGCACCGGGCCGGTGTTCGCAGAGGCGCTCGGCACGAAGGCGGCCAGCGGCGATCTCGGCGCGCCGAGCGTGGAACTCCTGGCCAAGGGTGCGGACGCCATGGCGGAGCAGACGGCACCCGGGGATGACGAGGAGTACCTCGACATCCAGCCGGCAGTGTCGGTCTCCCGCCACACCACGGCGCGGGATATTCAGGTGCTGGTGGACAGCCAGTACGACCCCGACGCTACCAACAAGCTGCAGAAACCGAACAAGGTTCGCGGTCTGGTGAGCGACATCGTCGGCAGCCCGCGCATCGGCGCTGCGGCCTGGTACCTCCTGGCTGACGCGGCCGTCGCGCCGGTGTTCGAGGTGGTCTACCTCGACGGTCAGCGCGAGCCGCGCGTCGTCACCGAAGAGGTGTTCCGCAGCGGCGGCATCAACTGGCGTGCGGACATGGCGGTGGGTGCTGGCGCCATTGGCTGGCGTGGGGGCTATCGCGGCAACTGATCGCCCCACCAGACCCCTGTGTGACAAGTTCTGGCCCGCCTTCCGGCGGGCCTTTTCTTTGGCGATCCTGTCGCCCGAAAGGTCGTGCACCGGTGGCTGGTCGAAAGTGCCATTTTTGCCTGTAACTGGCACAGGCCTCCGGCGCACGCTTCCCCTGTCAATCGCGGCAACGCAGACAGGAGAAGCGACATGACCCGTAAATACATCCAGCCCGGCGAGGTCATCGACTACGCCAACGACACCGGCGAGGACATCGCCGTTGACGCGGTCGTGCCGATCGGCGGGCGCATCGGTGTGGCGCTGGTCGCCATTCCGGACGGCACCGTCGGCAGCGTGCAGCTCAGCGGCGTGTTCGAGGTGCCGAAGGTCACCGGCACGGCGATCGCGCAGGGCGCGCCCATCGACTACGACGACAGCGAGGCGGCGGTTACCACCGGCCTGACGCCGGCGGCCGGCGACATCAGCGGCTGCGCGACGGCGTTCAAGGCGGCGGCGTCCGGCGATGCGGTGTGCCAGGTGCTGCTCGGCTTCCCTGGCGGCACGGTCGCCAGCGAGTAAGTGCTGATCCCGTGTCCGGCGTCGAGCACCAGCTGATCGGCCTCGAGTCGGTAATCGAGGCGATGGACCAGCGCGACGTGAAGCGCGCGCTGGGCCGCGCGATGAGCGTGGGTGCGCGCAAGGGCCGGAAGGAGTATTCCGGGTACATCCGGGACAACCTGCCGGCGCCGGCACGGGCGGTGAAGGCGGCCATCACGTTCCGGCCTCCGCGCAATGGCGAGAACGGGCTGCTGACGGTGGTGTCGCCCAGCACGCCGCTGTCGCTGCTCAAGCCCCGGAAGACCCGCAAGGGCTTCTCGGTGGAGATCGAGAAGGGCCGGCGCGTGCTGATCGAGGGCGCGTTCCAGTTCCCTTCCGCCGGCAAGCGCCTGTTCAAGCGGGCGGGCACGTTCCGGCTCCCGAAGAAGGGGCGCTATGCCGGCCGCGGCATCAAGCGGGAGGACATCGAGCAGCTGTTTACCCGCTCGGTGACGCAGGCCGCCGATGACCCGGCGGTGATCAACCGGGTGGCCACTGTCATCAACGAGACCTCGCGCGCCGAGTTCGTCCGTCAGATCAAGCTGCTGGGGGGTGTCTCGTGAGTCTGGCCGCCGATTTCGACGCGGCCGACGCTGCCGAGATGGTGGCTGCGGTGGGTGAACCCTGCACGCTGTCGCTGCCCGGCCATGCGGATGCCGAGATCCACTGCGTGGAGGCAGAGGCCGGGTGGCGCGAGAGCGGGGACGTGCACGAGTTCCGCGGCCAGCGCGTCGAGATCGACATCGGGATCGTGGACCTGCCGGACGGCGTCACCGTCGACGACCTGGCGCCGAGCGGCACCATCGACCGTACCGCCCGCGCGGACGAGCCCACGCTGCACGTCAGCGACGCCCACGAGCTCGGCCACGGCTTCGTGCGCCTGATCTGCGAGCCGTAGCCGTGGACACCGCCGCCATCGTCACGCACATCAAGCCGGACCTGCTCGCGGCCGGTTTCGCGGTGGTGCAGAGCGCCCTATCCGTGGAGGCCATCCCCAACTGGGATCAGCTGCCGGCGGCCTTCGTGCACCCGGTGAAGGACGTGGCGCGCGGCGGCAACCGCTTCGGCACCTATGCCCACGCGCAGACGGTGGACGAGCAGTTCGCCGTCGTCACCGTGTGCGCCATCGACGAGCTCGAAACCTGGCGCGGGCACGTGCGCGACAAGCTCATCGCCGGCCCGCTGCCGGGCCGCGTGTTCGAGACCGATTTCATCGAGGGCGAAATCCTCGACCTCAACCGCACCGCCATCTGGTGGCGGGACGTTTACGGCACAGCAGTAGAACGGAGATCGACATGACCGAACGCCAGCGCCCCACCACGGGCGGCAGCTTCGTCCGCAAGCCGGACGGCTCGCTCGAGGCCAACAAGGACACCCGCAGCGCGGCCGCGAAGAAGCGCGCCGCCGCCAAGCGCGCCGAGGCCCCGAAGGCCGAGCCGCCCGCGGACAAGACCACCCGCGCGTCTTTCGCCGGCGAAACCGGCAAGGGCGCCGACGGCGGCGACAAGTAAGCCGCCGCCCCGCATCCACGCACTGAGGACATCCCCATGAGCCTGTACGCCAAGCGCCTCATCCTGGCCGCCATCGGCAGCAACCCGTACCCCACCGACCCGGAACCCACGGCCTCGGACAATGCCGTCCTGGCGCGCAACATCCAGTTCCAGCCGTTCCAGGGCGCGACCGCCACGCTGGACTACGATCGCCCGACGCTGGGCGCCGGCAAGCAGTACTACACCGGCCCGCACGGCCGCCTCACGTTCGAGGTGGACCTGTCCGGATCCGGCGAAGCAGGCACCGCGCCGGCGTGGGGCCCGCTGCTGCAGATGTGCGGCTTCGCCGAGACCGTTACCGCGGAGACGGATGTCGTCTACAGCCTGCTCAGCACCGGCTTCGAGTGGGGCAGCATCTACTTCAACCACGACGGCGAGCTGCACAAGCTGCTGGGCTGCCGCGGCACCGTCAGCTTCACCCTGAACAAGGGGGGCATGCCCAGCATGGCCTTCGAGTTCTGGGGGCTGTGGGACCAGACCCCCACGTCGGCGGCTGTCGGCACGCCGGACTTCTCGGCCTTCATCGACCCGGTGCCGGTGAACGAAGCCAACACCCCCACCTTCACGCTGGACAGCTACGCCGCCAAGTGCGAGGCCTTCAGCATCGACGCCGGCTGGGACGTGCAGTACCGCAACGTGATCAACGACGAGCACGTGCGCATCGTCGATCGCGAGACCACAGGCCAGGCCACCATCGAGAAGCCCGCGCTGAGCGACAAGGACTTCTACGCCCTGGTCCGCGGCCACAGCGTGGTCGCCGGCCAGTTGGTCCACGGCACCACCGCCGGCAACATCATCACCTTCGACGTGAAGGCGCAGCTGCTGATGGGTGCGGACTCCAACAGCCAGGGCCTCTCCGTGTTCCCGCTCGACCTGCGCTGCATCCCGACCGATGCCGGCGACGACGAGCTGACCATCACCCTGACCTGACGGAGGCCGCATGGCACTGCAACTGAAGCGCGGGCCGAAGGAGTGCGTCTGGACCAAGGCCCGCATCACGCACCGCGACGACAACGGCAAGACCTACGCCGACGAGTTCGAGGTGCAGATCCGCACGCCGAGCGATGTGGATGACCTGCTGCGGGAAAGCGACATGGTGCGCGGCGAGGGGGAGACCGACCCCGCCGCCGCACGCCAGCGCGTGACCCAGTACCTGCGCGACAACATCCGCGACTGGCGCAAGCTCATCGGCGCCGACGATCAGGAGATCCCGTTCTCCGGCGATGCCCTGGACGAGCTCATCCAGATTGCCCCGTACCGGGTCGGCCTGGTCGAGCTGGTGATGGAGACCCGGAAGGCGCCGGCGGGAGCCGAGCGAAAAAACTGATGGACTTCGCACGTGCTTGGGCCGGCGGCCGTGCGGATGACCACCAGCAACTCGACGACGACATGCGAGTGCTGGGGGCAGTGCTGCCGGCCGGCGACGAGCGGCCCGAGGCCATCCAGCCGGATGCGCCTTTCGAGGTCGCCGCCGTCAACTGGGTTGCCGTGGAGGTGTTCCTGGACTGCGTGACGCAGTGGCGCACCGGCATGGCCGGCGCCACCGGCCTGGACTACCCGGCCGTGGAGAGCGTCATGCGCATGCACGACGTGGGCGACCAGCGCGACACCCTGTCGCGCGTGCGCGTGATGGAAGCCGAGACGTTGGCGGAGTGGAAGCGCCAGCGGGACCGTGACGCCGCCACGCGGCCGCGCGGCAAGCGGGTGCACTGATGGCCACGCAGCAGCGCCAGTTCAAGCTCGGCCTGATCATCGAGGGTGATGCAAAGGGCGGCATCCGCGCCACAGCCGCGACCGAGGACCAGCTGAAGAAGCTGTCGGCGCAGCACGACCGCACGCGCAAGTCCAACGAGAAGCACCGCCGCGAGGCGGAGCGCATGGACAAGCGCATGAGCCAGATGGCCGCGACGGTGGGCCGAACCGCGGCCGGCCTGGTCGGGCTGGCCTCCGCCGGCGCCGCCGTCGCCAAGGTCTCCGGCGAGATGCTGACCTTCGAGCGCACGCTGAGCCGCATCGAGGGTCTGGTGGGTGTGGCGCGCGAGCAGGTGGACGCCATGGGTGGCAGCCTGCTGGATCTGTCGCCCGCCACAGGCAAGGGCCCGAACGAGCTTGCTGAGGCGCTCTTCTTCGTTACCTCCGCCGGCTACCGTGGCGCGGAGGCGCTGCAGATCGTGGAAGCCAGTGCCCGCGCATCGACGGCGGGGCTCGGCGAGACGGCGGCCATCGCCGACACCGTCACCAGCGCGGTGAACGCCTACGGGCCGGCCGCGCTCAGCGCGGCAGAGAGCACCGACATCCTCGTGGCCGCGGTGCGCGAGGGCAAGCTCGAGGCCGCCGAGATGGGGCCGGCCCTGGCGGATGTGGTGGGTACCGCTGCCGCGCTCGACATCGCGTTCGCTGACGTGGCCGGCACGATGGCCGTGTTCTCGCGCACTGGCACGAGCGCGGGCAAGGGCGCGACCGCCGTCAACGCCATCCTCAACGCACTGCTCAAGACCAGCGCGGAGGGTGAGCGCGCGCTGGACGGCGTCGGCCTGTCGCTGGAGCAGTTGCGCGAGATCGCCAGCGAGGACGGCCTGGTGGCCGTGATGCGGACGCTGGACGATGCCTTCGCCGGCAACGTCGGTCAGCTGCGCGCCGTGATCACCGAGACCGAAGCCTTCCGCGGCGTCATGAACGCCCTGGCGCAGGACTCCGGCACCGTGGACAGCGTGCTGCGCGGTGTCACCGAATCCACCGGTGCGCTCGACGGTGCATTCGAGGCCGCCGCACGCACTGGCGACTTCGAGCTGAACCAGGCGCTGCAGAAGCTCAACACCAGTGGCATGGCCTTCGCGGAGGAAGTGCTGCCGCCGATGATCAGCGGGCTGGCGGAGTTCCTGGACCTCACCACCGAGGGGCTCACCAATGCCGGCGAGGGCCTGGCCGCGATGGCCGCGCGCGCCACCGGCCACATCGTGCCCGAGGATGAGCTCGAGCGCCTGGTGCGACTCCGCGACGAGGCGCGCGAGCTGGGCAATACGCTCAACGCCACCGTGCGCAGTCAGCAGATCGGCGACCTGCTCGACCGCTTCCCGTGGCTGCGTGAGGGTGTGTGGGATCCTGCCATTGCCGGGCTCGCCGACATCCGTATGCTGCTCGGCGACACGGCGGACGAGGCCGGCAACCTCGTCGAGATCACCGGGCAGGGTTCGGACGTCGTCATCCCGTTCGCGCGTGGCCTGGAGGATGCTGCCACCGGCGCCGGCGCCCTGCGCGAGGGCAGTGAGCAGGCCAGCGAAGAGGTCGCGGAGCTCATCACGCAGCAGAGAACGCTGCTGGGGCTGCTGAATCAGGGCCTGTCCGTTACCGAGGCCGAGACCCGTGCTCGGCTGCAGGAACAGGGCGCCACCGATGCGCAGATCGAACAGTATCTGCGTCTCCAGGCGCGCATCGAGGGCATCAAGGATGCGCGCGCCGAGTCCACCAAGACCACGGATGCCGCGGCGAAAGCCGAAGAGCGCCTGCACCTGCGCATTGCCGAGGAGGCCCGCGTCCTCGAGCTCATGCAGATGGGCTGGACGGAGCAGCAGGCGCAGCGCCACGCCGAGCTGGCGTTCGCGTCGGACCTGGAGCGCGCCTACCTGCGCCTGAAGAACGCGCGGGAGGACTACGCAGACCAGCAGGACGCGACGCCGATGAAGGACCTGCAGCGCGAGCTGGACAGCCTGAGCTTCGGCAACCAGTTCGCGCAGGGTTTCGACGACGCCAGCCGCGCGGCCGGCGACCTGTTGGACGGGCTCAACGGGCTCATCGACGCGCAGTCCACCTTCGCGGATCTGCGCGAGAAGCACGCCGGGGACGAGGAGGCGCTGGCGGCCATACAGCAGAAGTCCCAGCAGGCGACCGTCGGCCTGTTCGGCGACATGACGCAGGCGGCCAAGGGGTTCTTCAGCGAGGGCAGTGCCGGCTATGAGGCCCTGACCGCGGCGGAGCAGACGTTCCGTGCCATCGAGTTGGCCATGGCCGCGAAGAACCTGGCGCAGAAGCTCGGCTTCCTGCAGACCGAGACCGCCGCCACCGTTACTTCGGCCGCCACGAAGGCGTCGGCGGAGGGCGCGGCGGCGCAGACCAGCAGCATGGTGGGCCTGCCCTTCCCGGCCAACCTGGCGGCGTTGGCGGCCACCACCGCGGCCATTGCCGCGCTGGGTGTGTCGCTACAGGGCGGCAGCGGTGCGGCCGCCGGAGCGCTGGATACCGGCAGCACCTCGGGCCTGCGTACCCGCGGGACTGTCCTGGGCGATCCGGAGGCAGAAAGCGCGTCGATTGCCAATGCGCTGGACGGCCTCGCCGACATTGCGTCGGAAGAACTGGCCTACACCAGCCAGATGCTGCGCAGCCTGCAGAACATCGAGAGCGCGCTGGCCGGTGTCACGTCGGTCTTCGCGCGTTTCGCCGGCGAAACCGGCGTGCAGTCGCTGGACCTGGGTGGCTCGGTGGGTAGTGTCAGCGCCGAAGCGACCGGCTTCCAGGGCTCGTTCTACGCGAACATCGTCGCCGGCCTGATCGGCAACGATGATCTGCTGGAGGACGAACGTGCGGCCTTCGAGCGACAGGCTGCGGAGGCCAGTGCCGACATCACGCAGGGCGTCCAGTCCATCCTCGACAACCTGGGCGCCGGCATCGGCTCGGCCGTCGGTGCGTTGGGTGGTGACGTGGATGATGCACTGGCCGCGTTCACCGACATCCAGCTGCCGGACCTGCGCATTGCCGAGCAAGAGGATCTCGACGCAGCGCTGGAGGCGTTCTTCTCGTCCATCGGCGACAGCGCGGTGGAGATCGTCAGCCAGCAGACGAACCTCGCCATCGGCGATTTCCAGCGCTTCGGCGAGGGCGCGCTGGAAACCCTCACGCGCGTGGCCAGCGGCGTGGAGTACGCGCGCGACGTGGCGGACGAGCTGGACGTATCGCTTGCCAGCCTCGCGGACGTCGACCGGCGAGCGGAGGATCTCGGCGCCGAGCTCGTGCGGCTGTCGGTGGCGCAGGCCAACGCCGGTACCGGGCTCGGCGAGCTGGTGGCGCAGTACACCGGCAGCGCGGAGGACACGGCCGATTTCGCGCGCGAGCTGATCGACCTGCGCGACGCCATGCGCTACATGGGCGACCAGGCTGCGGACGTCACGCGCGAGATGCTGGACGCCGCCGGCGGCCTGGACCGCTTCGCGGACGGCTTCGAGACCTACCGGGAGGAATTCTTTTCCGCCGAGGAGCAGCTGGGCTTCCTGCGCCGCGAGCTGGGCGAGGAGCTGGCCGACCTGGGCCTGAGCCTGCCGTCCACGCGCGACGCGCTGCGCGACCTCATCGAATCCGTGCGCGGCAACGACAGCCTGTACGGGGCGTTGATCGCGCTGGTGCCGCAGTTCGACGAGCTGTACTCGGTGCAGCGGGACGTGGCGCAGAGCTCCGCCGATGCCGCCGAGCAGCAGCGCCGGCTGGCAGAGAGCATCGGCAGCGCCAGCCAGTCGATCGCCCGGCAGATTGCCGAGCTGCGCGGCCAGTCGGTGGCGGCGCTGCAGATCGACAACGTGCTGGGCGCCGTCAACAGCGCCGGCAGCTTTGCCGACCTGGTGTCGCAGTTCGGCAGCATTCAGCAGGCGCTGACGGCGCAGCTGAACGAGCAGCTGGACGCGATCAACGCGCAGTCCGCTGCGACGGACGCACAGGATCAGCAGCAGCTCGACGCGCTCAACGCGCAGATCTCGGCCGTCAACGAGCAGATTCGCGCGGCTGAGCGGTTGCGCGACGTGGCGCAGGGCATCCGCGACTACGTGTCCGGGCTGGACGTGGGGCAGTTCGCTGCCGGCACGCCGCTGCAGCAGCTGGAGGCGGCGCAGGCGCGCTTCGCCACCATGACCGCCGCGGCCCGCGCCGGCGACGTGGACGCCGCCGGCAATCTGCAGGGCCGGGCCGGCGACGTGCTGCGCCTGGCGCAGGACATCTACGGCAGCAGCGGGCAGTTCCAGCAGATCCGGCAGAGCATCGTGGACTCGCTGGGGGCCACCGCCGACCAGGTGGACGTGACCACGCCCGAGCTCCAGGCCATGAACAACCAGCTGGCCGCGCTGGAGCAGCAGCAGGCGACGCTGGAGCAGATCCGCGACAACCAGCCGCAGCAGGTGACGGACCTCAACAGCGCCGCCGCCGACCAGGCCACCGCGCTGGAGGAAGGGCTGGCCGACCGGCTGCAGGACGTGCAGGGCATCCTCGGGCTGATCGGCGACATCAACGTCCTCAGCCGCGATCAGCAAATCGACGCGATGGGCGTCCTGCAGGACGCGCTGGCCACCGTGATCCGCGGCGGGGATCTCGACACCGTCGCCGGGCTGGAGCAGCTGCGGGCGCAGATCGAATCCGGCATCGCCAGCATCACGGATGGCGACCAGCTCATCAGCACCGTGCTGGAAGGCGGCTTCGACAGCATCGCCGGCGCGCTGCAGGACGCGCTGGTGGATCTCGGCAGCGATGTCTCCGGCCTGTCCGCCGAGCTCACGCGCGCGCTGCTGGGCAACGCCGACGAGGTGGCGGAGGCCATTCAGCAGGCCAACGCGCAGAGCATTGCTGACGCCGAGCTGCAGACCGCTGCGATGCTGGCGCCGCTCAACGCGCTGGGCAAGAACACGGATCAGATGCGCGCGGAGATGGTCGCGCAGCTGCACGACCAGATCCTGCAGCAGCAACTGACCGCGAGCCTCACCGACATCCTCGGCGCCGAGACGCGCGGCGTGCAGGACCTGGTGGCGGCCGCCAGCAACATCATCAGCGGCAACGTTGCCGCCAGCGGGCAGAGCGTGGTGCGCGAGCTGCTGGGCCTGAACCAGCTGGAGAGCCTCACGCGCGACGACATCATCGCCAGCCTCACCGGCATGGCGAACCTGGAAAGCGGCTCGCAGAGCATCCTGGACGCGCTGCTGGGGACGAACCGCAACACCGAGGACAACACCGGGCAGACGGCCTACGGCGTGGGGCAGTTCGACGCGCAGCTGCTCAAGGCCGCCAACACCATCAACCAGAACATCCACCACACCAACGCCGGCATCGGCAACGTCATCGCCGGCATCAACGGCCTCGGCGGCCTGCTGCAGGACACGCGCGGGGTCATCGACCACCTCAGTGCCATCCGCGGCTGGACGTTCGCATCGCGGCAGGCCCTGAACGCGCAGAACGCCGCCGACGGCCTGCCGCAGTTCGCGCACGGCGGCATCGCCACCGGGCCGGCCAGCGGGTACCGCGTCGAGATGCACCGCACCGAGGCCATCATGCCCGCGGTGCGGATGAGCGACGGCAATTTCGGCGTGCGGGTGGACCAGGGCAACGCCGAGCTGGTGCGCGAGCTCCGCGCGCTACGCGATCGCGTGGAGCGTCAGGAGGCCCACCTGCAGGCGCTGGTGCGTGTGGAGCAGAGCGGCTGGAAGCAGTCGCTGGAGCTGGGGCAGAAGCAGCTACGCGACAGCAACGCCGTGGCCCGAGCCGCCCGGCTGGAGGCGGCATCGTGAGCCTCGTCTACCTCCTCACGCTGGACGCGCTCGACGCCGCGGACAACCCGGTAACGCTGCGCTACGCCAGCGGCGACTACCACGCCGACGGCAACAACTGGCCGCCGCGCCTGCAGCGCCCGGCGCTGTTCGCGGGGCGGGCGCGCATTCCGTGGCTGCGCAGCAACAACACCAGCCAGGGCGACCTGGAGCTGGCCAACAGCGACGGCCGACTGGACGAGCTGGTGGACTACGCGCTGGATGGCCGCGCGCTCCTCATCCAGACCTGGGACGGCACCGCGCTCGCCACCGTGCTGCGCGGCACCGTCAGCCGGGTGGAGGCCACCCGCAACAGCGTGCGCCTGATCCTGCGCGACCCGTCCGCCTACCTCGCCGAGAATCACCCGCAGGACACCTACGCCGGCGACGGCACCGACCTCGAGGGCGGCGAAGACATCGCCGGCCGCGCGAAACCGCAGGTGCTGGGCGCCGTCAGCAACGCCACCCCCGTGCTGGTGGACTACGGCCTGCAGATCTACCAGGTCAGCAGCCTGAGCGACTGCACCGTCACCGCCGCGCGTGACCGCGGCGTGGCACTCACCAGCGCCGGCACCTACGCCAGCGAGGCCGACCTGCTGGACGAGGCCCTGACGCCGCCCGCCGGCCACTACCGCAGCTGGCAGGGCTTCATCCGCCTGGGCGCCACCGCGCAGTCGCTGACGGTGGACGCCCAGCAGGCCAGCCCGCACGCCGCGGACGTGCTCACCGCGATCGTCACCGCCGCCGGCGGACAGCTGGCGGATCCGCCCGTCACCACCGCCCCCTACATCACCGCGGACGGCAGCGCGTACGAAACCGCCAACGACGGCATCTACTACGTCACCACCGCCACGCTCGGTGCGCTGGTGGGCATCTACCTGGACGACGCCCGCAGCACCGAGGCGATGATCGACGAGCTCGCCGCCAGCGTCGGCGGCTACTGGCGGACCGACGCCAGCGGCCACGTGGCGCTGCACGTCCTGGGCATCGGCACGCCCGCGGCCGTCATTCCGCGCCACCGCATCCTCGGCATCGAACGCACAGCCGGCGGGGCGGGTGGCAATGGCCTGCCGGTGCACCGCGTGGTCGTGCGAGCGGACCGCGTGGCCACCACGCAGACCGACCTCGCCGCCGGCGCCGCCAATGCCGCGCGCTGGCGCACCGAGTACCGCGAGTTCGCCGCCGCCGACGCCGCGACGAAAACCCGGCACCCGCTCAGCAGCGAGCTGCGCATCGACACCGCCCTGCGCAGCGGCGGCCGCCAGCTGGCCATCCGCCTGCGGGATCTGCTCAAGGAGCGGCGCGACCGCACGCAGGTCACCGTGCGTCTGGACCAGTACGGCGCGCGGGACATCGGCGACACCGTCACCGTGGAGCACCCCCGCTTCGGCTACGAAGCCGGCCGGGACATGCTCATCCTGGGCCGCACGCCGGATGCCGAGCGCGGCGCCCTCACCCTGGACGTGTGGGGCTGACCGTGGCGCTGGCACAGCACAAGCTCACCCTGGCCTGGCCGAACCTCATCGACCGCTGCACGCTCTCCGGCGGCAGCTATACCGCCGCGCGCCCGCTGGCCCACGCGCAGGTGCGCGAGCTGCAAGAACGCAGCCGCACCAGCGATGCCGCTACCGACAGCACCCAGCTGCTCGTCACGCTGGACCAGCGCCGCACCCTCGGCGGGTTCGGCATCGCCGCGCACAACCTCAGCGTGGACGCCACCGTGCGCATCCGCGTGCGGGACGACAGCGACACCACCGTGCTGGACAGCGGCCATCTGCCCGCCTGGCCCGGCATCCTGCTGCCCGACCAGCTGGAGTGGGAGGACGACAACTACTGGTTCGGCCAGCTCACCGCCGAAATGCGCGCCGAGTACACCCCGCTCTTCGCCTGGTTCTTCGGTCCGGTGGTGCCCGCGTACTCCGTGCTGGTGGAGATCACCGATACCGCCAACGCCGACGGCTACATCGAGTTCGGTCGGCTGTTCCTGGGCAACGCCTGGCAGCCCGGCATCAACATGAGCTACGACAGCCAGTGGGGGCACGACGACGCCACCACCGTCGAGGAAACCGTGGACGCCGGCGCC
This sequence comes from Algiphilus sp., assembly GCF_023145115.1. Taxonomy (NCBI): domain Bacteria; kingdom Pseudomonadati; phylum Pseudomonadota; class Gammaproteobacteria; order Nevskiales; family Algiphilaceae; genus Algiphilus; species Algiphilus sp. Next base: position 3,046 of record NZ_JAGLEJ010000012.1, on the reverse strand, counting down.
GAGTTCTTCGACGAGGCCCCGCGCCGCCGCACCTTTGCCTGCGGCCTGGACTACCTCGACGCCAACGACGCCTTCAACCAGCTGTTCCGCATGCAGCGCGTGCAGGGCATCAGCGGCGAGATCCTCATCGCGGACCAGCTGGCCGCCACGCCGCAGAGCCACATGAAGACGATGCTGGCGCGCCTCACCCAGCTGGACCCCGTCAGCCACCCCTACCACGACAACTGGCGGAACACCCTCGCCGCCAGGGAGATCCTCTGATGGCGTCAGTGACGTTCCCCGCAGGCCTCGGCGGCGACGGCAGCACCGTCACCGACGACGACAACGCCAGCACCGGTCTCGGCAACGGCGGCCACCGCCTGCGGTTCGTTCCCGCGTTGGCGCAGACCGTGGTCATGGCGCAGACGGCGAAGGACAGGGCCGCCGCGGCTGCCAGCAGCGCCGGCGCCGCAAGCACCAGCGAGACCAACGCCGGCAACAGCGCAACCGCTGCCGCCGGCAGTGCCAGTGCGGCCAGCACCAGCGAGACCAACGCCGGCAACAGCGCGAGCGCCGCGAGCACCAGCGAGGACAATGCCGCCGACAGCGAAACCGCGGCGGCAGCCAGTGCCGCAACGGCCGGCACGCGCGAATCCGGTGCAATCGCAGCTGCCGCAAGCGCCGAGGCCGATGCCGACCGCGCCGAGGCGGCCGCACAGGGGCTGCTCGGGCGTAGGACCGTCGTCAACACCGTTGCGGAGAATATTGACGTCGCTGATGTCGATAGCGGCACGCATTACCGCTGCGCGCGCAGTACGCGCCAGGAGATCCGGCTCAGCGAGACCGCGGCCCTCGGCGCCACGGTGCACGTCCAGGCCCGAGGCGCCGGGCTCGTGGCGTTTGTCGGTGGCCTCATCCGCAGCCGCGGCGGCCGCCGCCACGTCACCGAACAGGACGGCCAAGTCACCGCCACGAAAACGGCGCAGACCGAATGGTCGATTGCCGGAGACCTCGGCGACGTGCAGACGCAGCAATCCGAGTACCAGTTGGCCGTCGGCGGCACCTACCAGCTCGCCGGCGGCAGCACTTACCAGGTCACTTCGGTGACCGCCGCATAGGAGTATTGCAATGGGTGATTACAGCAGCGTGCCAAAGCGGACGCCGGAGGCCGGTGACGAGGTTTTCGGCTGGGACGACTCGGCCGGTGAAGAGGCATTCTTCCCGATTGGATCGAGCCCGGGCGATATCCCGCTCGGCTCAACGCTCCAAAACGGCAGGACTCTCGGGACGGTCGACTCTGCAGGGCGCCAGATCCGCATCGACGGATTCGTGGTCCCTGGAGGCAATCATCGCTACTTGCGGCTGATAGATCTGAGCCTCAACGACCAGTCCGTCAATCTGGGTATAGGTTCAGCGACGACTGGTGGTGGGGCCGCAGAAGCGTCCGCGCTGAGGGCGGTGCTCGGGCACAGCACGACGCTGGGCAAGACCAGCGGGTTCGTGCTTACTGCCGGGACGGTCCCATTCAGCGCGAAGCTGGTCACATTCGACCATGCCGGCAAGACGTGGCTGGGTCTGGACTTTAATCCGTCTGTGGGCAGTTTTGGCTTGGTGCCAATGGTGCTCTACGGCGTGGTTTCATCTCAGTTCGTACTGGCATCGGTGCTGATGGTCGCGAGCGCTGACGTTAGCGTCGTTGCAGATTTCGTCTCGGACGATGTCCCCCAGTTCTCGGGTTTCCCCGGCGCCGCCATCGGCCAGAACCAATCCCTCCACATCTCCGGCAGTCCAGGCACCTCGAAAGAGGTGATGGTCGACGGCAACGGCTTCATCGTCGAGGTCTAACCATGAGCACAGTCAACGCAGCCATCAATATCGCCGGCGACGGGTCGATCGAGTACCGCAGCGCCCACGCTGGCGATATCACCGTCACCCGCACCGGCTCCGGCGTCTACGAGATCCACGGCGCCACCGGCATGCCCGCCAGCGGCTGGCGCACCAGCGTCCCACGCGGCGACGGCGGCGAGCCGCTGATCGATGTCCAGATCACCGAGGGCGACCCGATCACCGTCGCGACGTCCATCGACAGCAGCCCGGCCGACATCCCCTCCGGTCGGGTCCTGAGCGTCCGATTCCGGGTGCCGGAACCCGAGCCCGAGCCGGCGCCGGAGATCTGAGCATGAGCAGGTTCAGCGAACACCGCCTGCTCATCGCCATCCTCGGCATTCCGGTACTGCTGAGCGTCGGCCTGCCGCTGTTGGCCGACCTCAACGCCCTGCCGCTGCCGGCCGTCGGCGCCCTCATGCTCGGTACCGTCGCGCTCCCGTTCGTCCTGCTGCACATCCTCAGCTGGACGCCGTGGGTAGAGCGTATCGTGCCCATCCTCCACCGCGACCTGCCCGGCACCACCGGCGGCCAGAGCAACGGCCTCCGCATCGTCCTGGACCCCGAGTACACCGCCCGCTGGTTCCTAGAGCACGAGCTCGAGCACACCCGCCGCACCTGGCGCTGGACGTTCCTCGGCAAATGGGTCATCAAGCAGAGCGAGCGCGGCCGCATCTGGTGGGAGGCCGTCGCCTACGCCGCAGGCGTCAATGCCGGCCGCCCCCTCGACGAAGCCGCCCGCGCCATGTCCGGGCATAGGTACGACTTCGACGTGACCGAGGACGAGGCCCGCGCGGCGATCAGCCGTCACCTGTAGCCGCCGCGTCTTCCGATAGCGGGCGTCCGCACCGCGTGCAACGTCCCGCAGCGGACGCCTCCCACTCGTCGGTATACGGCACCACCGGCGGGTCGATCCGCCGCGCCGCAGCGATCACGAGCAGACGCAGCCGCTCGCGATACGCCGCCTCCTGAGCGGCCGGCAGCGGCTGCTCCAGAGCGCCGGCGGCCCGGTTCAGCGCACGCGCCAGGTCGGCGTCGAGCAGGTCGATGTACGGATTGCGGGGCACTACGCCGCACCCCGCACCCGAGCGATCCACGCCGGATCGGCTGCTCGCATCTGCCACGCCTCCCACAGCGCCGGGTGCATCGGATTCTCGTCGCGCTCCCAGCCCGCCCACGTTCG
>NZ_JAGLEJ010000011.1 GCF_023145115.1 Algiphilus sp. | reverse complement strand
TAGCGGGGGCAGGATTCGAACCTGCGACCTTCGGGTTATGAGCCCGACGAGCTGCCTGACTGCTCCACCCCGCACCGGATACCGACATTGTAACGAAACTGCCGCTTCGATAGAAGGCCCGAGGGCCTGTTTCACGCTGCCGCGGTCCCGCTAACTGGTGCCGACGGTGAGACTCGAACTCACACGGGTTTCCCCACTACCCCCTCAAGATAGCGTGTCTACCAATTCCACCACGTCGGCGAGGGCGCGCATTGTAGCCATGCGCGTCGTCTTGCGCCAGCCCTACTCCGGAATCGCCGGCGCCTCGGGCGCCTGCTGCTCCTCGGGGGCCGGAACGGCGGCCGGTGACTCCCCGGCGCCGGCTTCCCCGGCGGCGGGCTGCCCGTCCATCTGCTCCACGACACTGCCACCACCGGCGTCCACGGCGTCCTGGACCAGATACGCCAGCGCCAGGCTGATGCCCATGAAGAGCGCGGCGCAGACGGCCGTGGCGCGCGAGAAGAAGTTGGCCGAGCCGCGCGACCCGAACACGGTTCCGGAGGCACCTGCGCCGAACGCAGCGCCCGCATCGGCGCCCTTGCCCTGCTGCAGGAGCACGAAGGCAATGAGAGCGAGCGAGACCAGGACCTGCAGAACGACCAGTGCGGTGTACATGTATGACTCGAAATCGGGTTGCGGTGATCAGTCGTGCCCGCCGGCGGCGCGCACGATGGCGGTGAAGTCGGCCGCCTTCAGCGAGGCGCCGCCGATGAGGCCGCCGTCGACGTCGGGCTGCGCGAACAGCGATGCGGCGTTGTCCGGCTTGACGCTTCCGCCGTACAGGATCCGCACCGAATCCGCGATTGTAGCATCGGCGCCGCGCAGCGTCGCGCGCAGGAATGCGTGCGCCGCCTCCGCCTGTTCCGGGCTCGCGGTGCGGCCGGTGCCGATGGCCCACACCGGCTCGTACGCGATCAGCGCGTTCGTGAATGCCGCGATGCCCGCGGCATCGATCACGGCTTCGAGCTGGCGGCCGAGTACGGCCTCGGTCCGCTCCCCGTCGCGCTCCTCGAGGGTCTCGCCGACACAGAGGATCGGTATCAGGCCCGCCTCCTGGGCGGCGATGAACTTGGCGGCCACGCGCGCATCGTCCTCTCCGCGGGTGGCGCGACGCTCGGAGTGCCCGACGATGGCGTGACCGGCGCCGCAATCGGCCAGCATCGCGCCGCTGATGTCGCCGGTATGTGCCCCGCTCCCCACCACCTCGGAAATGTCCTGCCCGCCGGGCACGCAGGCGCTGCCCGCCAGCGCTTCCGCCACCAGGCGCAGATAGCAGGCCGGCGGGCACACGATGACCTCGACCCGCCCGTCGCCGCACTGCGCGGCGACTTCGCGTGCCAGTGCGCCACTCGCGGCCTGATCTCCGTGCATCTTCCAGTTGGCGGCAACGACGGGCTTGCGTGACATACGGGTTCTCCCTGAATGGACGGGTTTGCGGTCAGGCTGGTGCGGTCGCGTCGGCGCGCGCACGAACGACGGCGGCGACGGCGTCGGCGTGCCGGCGCGCCAGCTCGGCTTCCTGCGCTTCCACCATGACACGAACCAGCGGCTCGGTCCCGGACGGGCGCAGCAGCACCCGGCCGCGCACGTCGAGGGCCTGCTCGGCGGCACTGACGGCATCGCGCACCTGCGCATCCGCGCAGATGCCCGCGGCGTCGTGCCCGGCCCGGACGTTGACCATGACCTGCGGATACAGCGGGATGTCGCGTGCGGCCTCGGCCAGGCCGATGCCACGTTCGCCGAGGACCTCCAGCACCTGCAGCGCGGACAGGATGCCGTCGCCGGTGCTGTTGCGATCGAGGCAGAGCAGATGGCCGGAATTCTCGCCGCCCACCTCGCCGCCCTCCGCCTGCAGCACCTCCAGCACGTAGCGGTCACCGACCTTGGCGCGACGGAAGGGAATCGCGAGCGCGTCCATGGCCTGCTCCAGCGCCAGATTGCTCATCAGCGTTCCGACGACCGGCCCGCGCAGGATGCCCTTCTCGTGGCGATGGCGGGCCAGCAGATAGAGCATCTGGTCGCCGTCGATGGTATTGCCGTCGGCATCCACCATCAGGCACCGGTCGCCGTCTCCATCCAGCGCGATGCCCAGCTCGGCCTTCTCGGCGCGCACGCGCGTGCGCAGCGCGTCGAGCTGGGTCGATCCGCACCCGAGATTGATGTTGAACCCGTCGGGTGCCACGCCGATGGTCGACAGCCGTGCCCCGAGTCGGGACAGCACCTGCGGCGCGACCTGATAGGCGGCGCCGTTGGCGCAGTCCAGCACGACGCGCTTGCCGGCGAGCGAGGGGCCGCGATAGCTGTCGACGCAGAAGTCGGCGTAGCGGGACTGCGCGTCGCTGATCCGCTGCGCGGCCCCGACCTCGCTCGGCTCGACGCACTGCATCTCGCCGTCGACCGCCGCCTCGATGGCCTCCTCGACCGCGTCGGGGAGCTTGTCGCCGGCCGCCGAGAAGAACTTGACGCCGTTGTCCTCGTGCGGATTGTGCGAGGCCGATATGACCACGCCGGCGGCCGCGCCCAGCGCCCGCGTCAGATAGGCCACGCCCGGCGTCGGCATGGGGCCCAGCAGCGCCACGTCGGCGCCGGCCGCCGAGAAGCCGGCCTCGAGGGCCGACTCGAACAGGTACCCGGATCGACGCGTGTCCTTGCCGATGAGCACCGGCGCCTCGGCGCCGTCGCCCAGCACGCGGCCGGCGGCCCAACCCAGCCGCATGACGAACTGCGGTGTCATCGGTGCCTGCCCTACCCGGGCACGCACGCCGTCGGTACCGAAATAGCGTCTGCTCACGTCTCCCCCTGGGCGCCGGTCGCGCGCAGCGCGGCGGCCGTGGCGACGGCCTGCGCAGTGTCGCGCACATCGTGGGTGCGAATGATAGCGGCTCCCTGGAAGACCGCGATCGCGGCAACCGCCAGTCCGGGCGCGAGTCGCTGGTCCACGGGCAGGCCGAGGAGCTTTCCGAACATCGACTTGCGGGATGCACCGATCAGCACCCCGGCGCCGAGGCCGCGCAGCGCGCTGACATGGGCCAGCAGGGCGAGATTGTGCGCCAGCGATTTGCCGAAGCCTATGCCGGGGTCCACCAGGATCGATTCCGCCGGGATGCCGGCCGCGATGCAGACCTCGATCCGCTCCCGCAGCCAGTCGCGCACTTCCGCGACCACATCGTCGTAGCGCGGCGCCGCCTGCATGGTGCGCGGCTCGCCCTGCATGTGCATCAGGCATGCCGCCAGCCCGCTGTCGCGGACGGCAGCGAGGGCGCCCTCGCCGCGCAGACCGTAGACATCGTTGACGATATCCGCACCGGCCTCGGCCGCAGCCCGCATCACCGGCGCCTTCATGGTGTCGACAGACAGCCAGGTTTCCGGCAGCACCGCTCGCAGCGCCCGGATCGCCGGCACCACGCGCGCGCGCTCGGTGTCGGCATCCACCGGATCGGCGCCGGGACGGGTCGATTCGCCGCCGACGTCGATGATACGGGCGCCGTCGGCCACCATGGTGCGCGCCCGCGAGACGACCTTCTCGATGGAGTCGGCCTCGCCGCCATCGGAGAAGGAATCCGGCGTGACGTTGACGATACCCATCACTGCCGGGCCGTCGGCCAGCAGGCTCGCGAGCTTCCGGGGCATTCGCGCTACGGGGTATGACGACCATCGGCGGACGCCCGGAGGCGCCCGCCGACGCGGGTCATCAGCTTGCCGGGTTCACGACCCCGCCCGGCGCGCCATCCGGACGCGGCGTGGCGGGGGCGCTGGGCGGCCCGCTCGGCGGCGAGCTGTCCTGGTTGTTGTCCCAGTTGTCCGGCTCGCCGGCAGGCTCGCCGCGCATGATGCGGGCGATCTGGCCGGAGTCGATGGTCTCGTACTTGAGCAGCGCCTCGGCCATCGTGTGCAGCTTGTCGGCGTGGTCCTCAAGGATCCTGCGGGCACGCCCGTAGTTGGTGTCGATGATCTCGCGGATCTCGCGGTCGATGGCGTGCGCGGTCTCGTCGGAGACATGCTTCTGCTGCTGCACCGACTTGCCGAGGAAGACCTCGCCCTCGTTCTCCGAGTAGGTCAGCGGCCCGAGCTTCTCGGACAGCCCCCACTTGGTGACCATGTTGCGGGCGATCTCGGTGGCACGCTCGATGTCGTTCGAGGCTCCGGTGGTGACGTGCTCGTCGCCGAAGATCTGCTGCTCGGCGATACGACCGCCGAAGAGCGAGCAGATCTGGCTGTTGAGCCGCTGCTTGGTGAAGCTGTAGCGGTCTTCCTCGGGCAGGAACTGGGTCACGCCCAGGGCTCGACCACGCGGGATGATGGTGACCTTGTAGACCGGGTCGTGATCCGGCACCGAGAGCCCGACGATGGCGTGACCGGCCTCGTGATAGGCCGTCAGGCGCTTCTCGGCCTCGGACATGACCATGGAACGGCGCTCCGCGCCCATCATGATCTTGTCCTTGGCGGACTCGAAGTCCTCCTGATCCACCAGCCGCTTGTTGGCGCGGGCCGCGAACAGGGATGCCTCGTTGACCAGATTGTGCAGATCCGCACCGGAGAAGCCGGGCGTGGCGCGCGCCAGCACCTCGGGCTTGACGTTCTCGGCCAGCGGCACCTTGCGCATGTGCACCTTGAGAATCTGCTCGCGCCCGCGCACATCGGGCAGCGGCACGACCACCTGGCGGTCGAAGCGGCCCGGGCGCAGCAGCGCCGGATCGAGCACGTCCGGCCGGTTGGTCGCGGCGATGACGATGACGCCCTCGTTGCCCTCGAAACCGTCCATCTCGACCAGCAGCTGGTTCAGGGTCTGCTCGCGCTCGTCGTGCCCGCCGCCGAGACCGGCGCCGCGCTGGCGACCGACCGCATCGATCTCGTCGATGAAGATGATGCACGGCGCGTGCTTCTTGGCCTGCTCGAACATGTCGCGCACGCGCGAGGCGCCCACGCCGACGAACATCTCCACGAAGTCCGAACCGGAAATGGTGAAGAAGGGCACGCCGGCCTCGCCCGCGATGGCGCGCGCGAGCAGCGTCTTGCCGGTGCCGGGCGAGCCCACCATCAGCACGCCGCGCGGGATCTGCCCGCCGAGCCGCTGGAACTTGCTGGGATCGCGCAGGAAATCGACCAGCTCGGAGACTTCCTGCTTGGCTTCCTCGACGCCGGCAACGTCGCCGAAGGTGATCTTGACCTGGTCGGCCTGCAGCATGCGCGCCTTCGACTTGCCGAAGCTCATCGCGCCGCGACCGCCGCCGCCGCCCTGCATCTGCCGCATGAAGTAGATCCAGACCGCGATCAGCAGCAGGATCGGGAACGAGTTGATGAGCAGGGTCATCAGCAGCGGCGTGCCCTCGGGCTCCTTGCCGATGACGCGCACGTTGTTCTCGAGCAGCGTCCCGATCATCGCCGAGTTATCGGTCTCGGGCGACGTCGTCGAGAAGCTCTGTCCGTTGCGCATGTCGCCACGGATGGTCTGCCCCTCGATGGTCACGGACTCGACGTTGTTCTGCTTGACCTGGTTGAGGAACTCCGAGTAGTTCAACTGCGGAGCGGCCTGCGACCGGTCGGAAAAGCTGTTGAAGACACTCATCATCACGACGAGTATCACGACCCACAGCAGCAGATTTCTCGCGAGGTCGTTCAAGTCTTCTTCCTCAAATCAAAATGACGTGCTTCTGACACCGTCAAGCCTACTCGTCTCGCCAATCGCGCGCCACAACGTATATCTCTCGTGACCGCGACCGCGAGGCCTTCGGCTTGCGCAGCGCCACCGATCCGAAACGCCCGCGCAGACGGCCCACGAAGGCATCGAAACCTTCTCCCTGGAACGCTTTCGCGACGAAGCTCCCGCCGGCACGCAGATGCGTCGCGGCAAAGTCCTCGGCCAGCTCCAGCAGCCCCATGGCGGCGGCCTGATCGGCATTCCGCACCCCCGAGATATTGGGGGCCATATCCGACAAAACAAGGTCTACCGGCTGTTCCTGCAAGACCCGTTCCAGTGCTTCGACCGCGGCCTGCTCGCGAAAATCCTCGGTGATGACATGCGCACCGTCTATCGGGTCGATAGGGAGAATGTCGATCCCGACGATGCGCGCGCGGCTGCCGGCCAGCTTCCGCGCGCAGTACTGCAGCCAGCCACCGGGGGCCGCGCCGAGGTCGACGACGCACTGCCCGGGCGCCAGCAGCCGGTCCTTGTCGTCGAGCTCGGCGAGCTTGAACGCCGCGCGCGAGCGATAGCCCTCGGCGCGGGCACGGGCGACGAAGGCGTCGGATTCATGCTCGTCGAGCCAGCGACCGGAGCTGGAGGAGCGTTTCGCCATTAGCGGTCAGGAGGAACCACAGATTGCACAGATTGACAGGATTTCTCTGAAGAGGTCGCAAGGCACTGATTTCTCTTCAATGACTAGCGAATCGCGCCCAACGGCTCGCAGACAATCTGTGCCCATCTGTGAAATCCGTGGTTAACCCCCGCTTCAGATGTACTCGACGGTCACGATCTCGAGCTCGCGGGCACCGCCGGGCGCCTGCACCTCGACGACATCGCCCTCGTGCTTGCCGATGATGGCGCGCGCCATGGGCGAGCCCACCGACAGCAGCCCCGCCTTGATGTCCGCCTCGTCCTCGCCGACGATCTGATAGCGCATGCTGTCACCGCTGTCGGGGTCCTCCAGCGTGACGGTGGCGCCGAACACCACCTTGTCGCTCTGCGGCAGCGTGGTCACGTCGATGATCTGCGCGGAGCCGAGCTTCGCCTCGAGCTCCTGGATGCGGCCCTCGATGAAGCCCTGCTGCTCGCGCGCGGCGTGGTACTCGGCGTTCTCCTTGAGATCGCCGTGCTCGCGCGCCTCGGCGATGGCGGCGATCACTTCGGGCCGCTTCTCGCTCTTCAGGACGCGGAGCTCCTCGCGCAGACGATCGGCGCCGCGCTGCGTAATCGGTGGTCTCATGCCTTGACCTGACTCTGCGCCAGCTGGTCGTGCAGATCCTGCAGCCGGCGTACCTGTGGTTCGTTGAGATATTCCATCGCCACCGCGGCGGCGCGTGCGCCCGCGATGGTCGTGAAGTAGCACACCTTGTGGTGGATGGCCGCCGCCCGGATGGACCGCGACTCCTCGATGGACTTCTTGCCCTCGGTGGTGTTCGCGATGAAATGTATCTCGCCGTTCTTGATCATGTCCACACAGTGCGGGCGGCCTTCCTTGACCTTGTTCACCGTGTCGACCGCGATGCCGGCGGCCGCCAGTGCCTCGGCGGTTCCGCGCGTGGCGACGACCCGGAAGCCGCGTGCCACCAGCGTCCGGCCCAGCTCGACGGCCTCGCTCTTGTCGGCATCGCGCACGGAGACGAAGGCCGTGCCGCTGGACGGCAGGTTGGCGCCCTGCCCGGCCAGCGCCTTGGCGAAGGCCTCTCCGAAGCTCCCGCCGACCCCCATGACCTCGCCGGTCGAGCGCATCTCCGGGCCGAGCAGCGGATCGACCGCCGGGAACTTGTTGAACGGGAAGACCGATTCCTTGACCGAGTAGAAGTTCGGCCGGACCTCGCCCCGGATGCCCTGCGCCTTCAGCGGCTGCCCGGCCATGCAGCGCGCCGCGGCCTTGGCCAGCGCGCGCCCGGTGGCCTTCGACACGAAGGGACTGGTGCGCGAGGCGCGCGGATTCACCTCGAGGATGTAGAGGCGATCCTCCTGCAGCGCGAACTGCACGTTCATGAGCCCGACCACGCGCAGCGCGCGCGCCAGCTCGCCGATCTGCGCGCGGATGCGGTCGAACACTGTTTCATCGAGGGAATACGGCGGCAGCGAGCACGCCGAATCGCCGGAATGCACGCCGGCCTGCTCGATGTGCTCCATGACGCCGCCGATGACGACCTCCTCGCCGTCGGAGAGCGCATCGACGTCGATCTCGATGGCGTTGACCAGGAAGTGGTCGAGCAGCACCGGCGACTTGTTCGACACCAGCACGGCGGTGTTCATGTAGTGCTTGAGATCGGCGTCGTCGTAGACGATCTCCATGGCGCGGCCACCGAGGACGTACGACGGCCGCACCACCAGCGGATAGCCCACGACCTGGGCGAGCTCCAGTGCCTGCGCCTCGCTGGTCGCGGTGGCGTTGGCCGGCTGCATCAGGCCGAGCTTGTTGACCAGCTGCTGGAAGCGGTCGCGATCCTCGGCGAGGTCGATGGAATCCGGCGTCGTGCCGATGATGGGCGCACCCGCCGCCTGCAGCTCGCGCGACAGCTTGAGCGGCGTCTGGCCGCCGAACTGCACGATCACGCCCTCGGGCTGCTCGACGTCGACGATCTCGAGGACATCCTCGGCGGTCAGCGGCTCGAAGTAGAGGCGGTCGGAGGTGTCGTAGTCGGTGGAGACGGTCTCCGGGTTGCAGTTGACCATGATGGTCTCGAACCCGTCCTCGGAGAGCGCCTGCGCGGCGTGCACGCAGCAGTAGTCGAACTCGATGCCCTGCCCGATCCGGTTGGGGCCGCCGCCCAGCACCATGATCTTGCGGCGATCGGAGGGCCTCGCCTCGCATTCCTCGTCGTAGCTCGAGTAGAGGTAGGCCGTCGCGGACGGGAACTCGGCGGCGCAGGTATCCACGCGCTTGTAGACCGGGCGCACGCCCAGAGCGCGCCGATGCGCGCGCAGCGCCACCTCCTCGGTGCCGACGAGCTTCGCCAGCCGGGCATCCGAGAAGCCGAGGCGCTTGAGCCGGCGCATGCGGTCGGCGTCGATGTCGGCGAGCGCGGTCCCGCGGACGGCCTGCTCCTCGTCGACCAGCTCGGCGATCTGCTCCACGAACCAGATGTCGATGCCGGTGGCGCGGCAGACCTCGTCGATGCCGAGCCCCGCGCGCAGCGCCTCACCCACGTACCAGATGCGCTTCTCGCGCGCTGTGACCAGTTCCTCGCGGATGCGCGTCAGGGTCTCCTCGTCGTGCTGCTCGAACAGGTCGTCGAGGCCCTCGGAGCCCACTTCGAGGCTGCGCAGCGCCTTCTGGAAGGATTCCTGGAAGTTGCGGCCGATGGCCATGGCCTCGCCCACCGACTTCATCTGCGTGGTGAGGCGGGAGTCGGCCTGCGGGAACTTTTCGAAGGCGAAGCGCGGGATCTTGGTGACGACGTAGTCGATGCTCGGCTCGAACGAGGCCGGCGTGACGCCGCCGGTGATCTCGTTGCGCAGTTCGTCGAGCGTGTAGCCCACCGCCAGCTTGGCGGCGACCTTCGCGATCGGGAAGCCGGTGGCCTTCGAGGCCAGTGCCGAGGAGCGCGACACGCGCGGATTCATCTCGATGACCACCAGCCGGCCGGTCTCGGGATTGACCGCGAACTGCACGTTGGAGCCGCCGGTCTCGACACCGACCCGGCGCAGCACCGCCAGCGAGGCGTCGCGCATGATCTGGTATTCCTTGTCGGTCAGCGTCTGCGCCGGCGCCACGGTGATGGAATCGCCGGTGTGCACACCCATCGGGTCGAGATTCTCGATCGAGCAGATGATGATGCAGTTGTCCGCCTTGTCGCGGACGACCTCCATCTCGTACTCCTTCCAGCCGAGCAGCGACTCCTCGATGAGGACCTCGTTGGTGGGCGAGAGATCCAGACCGCGGGTGACGATTTCCTCGAACTCCTCGGGGTTGTAGGCCACGCCGCCACCCGATCCGCCCATCGTGAAGCTGGGCCGGATGATCACCGGGAAGCCGATCGCGCGCTGCAGCTCGCGCGCCTCCTCCCAGCTGTGTGCCAGCCCGGAGGACGGTGACGCGAGGCCGATCTCGGTCATGGCGTTGCGGAACTTCTCGCGGTCCTCGGCCAGGTCGATGGCATCGCGCGAAGCGCCGATCAGCTCGACCCCGTGCTCGGCGAGCACGCCGTGCTTGTACAGGTCCAGCGCACAGTTCAGCGCCACCTGCCCGCCCATCGTGGGCAGCAGCGCGTCGGGCTTCTCGGCCTCGATGATCTTGGCCACCGTCTGCCAGGTCACCGGCTCGATGTAGGTGGCGTCGGCCATCTCCGGATCGGTCATGATCGTGGCCGGGTTCGAGTTCACCAGGATCACCCGGAAACCCTCGGCCTTGAGCGCCTTGCACGCCTGGGCGCCGGAATAGTCGAACTCGCAGGCCTGGCCGATGATGATCGGCCCGGCGCCGATGATGAGGATGCTGTGGATGTCGTTGCGCTTGGGCATGTCAGGTCCTGGCGGCGGCGTGCTGGTCCATCATCGCGACGAAGTCGTCGAACAGCGGTGCCACGTCGTGCGGGCCCGGCGAAGCTTCCGGGTGCCCCTGGAAACTGAAGGCCGGCGCGTCGTCGAGCGCCAGACCCTGGTTGGTGCCGTCGAACAGCGAGCGGTGCGTGACCGTCACGCCGCCCGGCAGGCTGTCCTCGTCGATGGCGAAGCCGTGGTTCTGGCTGGTGATCATCACCTTGCCGGAGCGCAGGTCCTGCACCGGATGGTTGGCGCCGTGATGGCCGAACTTCATCTTCAGGGTACGCGCGCCGGCTGCCAGGCCGAGGATCTGATGACCGAGGCAGATGCCGAACAGCGGCATCCGTGCAGCGATCAGCGCACGAGCAGTCGCGATCGCGTAGTCGCAGGGCTCGGGATCACCGGGGCCGTTGGAGAGCAGCACGCCATCCGGCCGCATGGCCAGGATGTCCGCTGCGGTGGTGGTCGCGGGCACCACCGTCACGCGGCAGTCGCGGTCGACCAGCAGACGCAGGATGTTGCGCTTGACGCCGTAGTCGCAGACCACGACGTGGCGTTTTCCACCCTCGCGACGCTGACTGGCGTTGTGCGTGAAGGACCAGGTGCCGAACTGCCACTCATACGGCGCGTCGGTGGTCGCTTCGCGCGCCAGGTCGGCGCCCTGCAGGCCACCGAAGGCGCGCGCCGCCTCGAGCGCGCGCTCGGCGCCGCCCGCAGCCCCGGCGGCGATGCTCCCGGCCTGGGCACCGTGCGTGCGCAGGTGATTGGTCAGGCGGCGGGTATCGATGCCGGCGATGGCGATGACACCCTCGTCGCGAAGATAGGCGTCGAAGGCCTTCTCTGCGCGATAACTGCTGGCCGGGCGCGGGATCTCGCGCAGGACCAGTCCGGCGAGCTGCACGCGTCCGGACTCGGTGTCCTCGTCGTTGGCGCCGACATTGCCGATGTGCGGGCAGGTCAGCGTCACGATCTGCCTGCGGTAGGACGGATCGGTGAGGATTTCCTGGTATCCGCTCATGGCGGTGTTGAACACCACCTCGCCATCCGTGACCCCTTCCGCTCCGATGGCGAATCCGTGGAAGAGGGTGCCATCGGCCAGAGCAAGGGTGGCAGGCGGTAACGGGCGCATGCGGATATTCCGGTTCGGGTGGTGGACGTCTCGACCGCGGGCTGGCGTGCGCACCGGAGGTCGAACCGGGCGCGGATTCTAGCGCCTAGCCGCCCGGCGCGTCCATTTGCGCAGCGACCTGTTCCAAAGATGCGCCCTCCAGACGGAAACGCTGCCATTCCGGATGATGGACTGCTCCCAGGCGCCGATAGAACGCGATCGCCGGGGCATTCCAGTCGAGTACCGACCACTCCACGCGGCCGTAACCGCGCGCGGCAGCCTGCGCACAGACCGCGCGCAACAGCGCGAGGCCGATGCCCCGCCCCCGGTAGTCGGGCAGCACGAAGAGGTCCTCCAGGTACAGGCCGGGCCGCGTCAGGAACGTGGAGAACGACTTGAAACACAGCGCGCAACCCACTGTCTTTCCGGCGTTCGGGGCATCATCGTCATCGACGACCGCCACCAGCCCCTCGACGAAGGGGCGGCGCCCGAACATGGCGTCCACCATGCGCGTCGGCTCCAGGTCGAGCTCGTGTTCGAGCCGCTCGTAGACCGCGAGCGCCCGTATCAGCCCCAGCAGATCGTCGATGTCGGCCGGCGCGGCAGACCGGATGCGCGCGACTGCTCCGGGCATCAGAGTCCGAGGACGTCGAACATGTCGTAGCGCCCGGGGCTCCGCTCGCGCAGCCAGCCGGCCGCGCGCAGGGCGCCGTTGGCGAAGGTCGCGCGGCTCGAGGCTCGGTGACCGAGCTCGATGCGCTCGCCGTCGCCGAGGAAGAGCACCTGGTGGTCGCCGACCACGTCACCGCCGCGCACCGTGGCAAAGCCGATGGCGCCGTCCGGGCGTTCACCGGTATGACCGTCGCGCGACCGCACGGCGACGTCGCCGAGCGTCACGCCCCGTCCCTCGGCTGCGGCTTCGCCGAGCGCCAGCGCGGTACCGCTGGGGGCATCCACCTTGTGGCGATGGTGGGCCTCGACGATCTCGATGTCGAACCCCTCGCCCAGCGCCGCGGTGGCGCGCGTCACGAGCGCGCGCAGCAGATTCACGCCGAGGCTGAAGTTGGCGGCCATGACGATGGGCACGTCCGCACTGGCGTGGTCGATATCGGCAAGCTGGCCGGCATTGAAACCGGTGGTGCCGATGACCATGCCACGTCCCAGCCGCCGGCAGACGGCGAGCAGCGCCATGGTTCCGGCCGGTCGCGTGAAGTCGATGGCGACATCGGCACCGGCCATGGCCGCCTCGGGGTCATCGCCGACCCGCACGCGGCTGCCGGGCAGAACGGGCTTGCCGACGCCGGCGGCACCGGGCTGGTCGAGCGCAGCAGCCAGCACCAGTTCGGGATGGCCATCGATGGCTGCAGCCAGGGCCTGCCCCATGCGGCCACCGGCACCGGCGACGCAGACTCGGAATGGTTCGCTCATACGGGCACCCCCGGCCCGGTTGTCACGTCGGATGGATGGCGGAACGCCGTCCATGCAGTGTATAGCCCCGCGCCCTTCCGCTCGTGCGGCATCGCGCGCGGCCCGGTCCGGACCCGATCAGCTGCCGATGGCGTCCTCGATGAAGCGGCGCGCCTTGTCGAGCCAGGAGCTGGACTCGGGGTTGTGGCGCTCGTTGGAGTTCTCCAGCGACTCGCCGAACTGACGGAGCAGATCCTTCTGCTTGCGCGTCAGCTTGACCGGCGTCTCGACCACCACGGTGACCAGCAGGTCGCCGCTGCCGCCGCCGCGCAGGCTGGGCATGCCCTTGCCGCGCAGGCGGAAGGTCTTGTTGGTCTGGGTGGCCTCGGGGATCTTGAGCGAGGCCTTGCCGTCCAGCGTCGGGACGTCGAGCTCGCCGCCGAGCGCCGCGCTGACCACGCTGATGGGCACCGTGCAGAACAGATCGCTGCCCTCGCGCTCGAAGAACGGGTGCGGCTTGACGTTGATCTGGATGTACAGGTCCCCGGGCGGCGCGCCGGCATCGCCGGGCTCGCCGTCGCCGCTGCGCCGGATGCGGTCGCCCATGTCGACGCCCGCCGGCACCTTGACCTGCAGCGTCTGCTCGTTCCGGATCTGGCCCTGCCCGCTGCAGTCGCCGCACGGGTCGGTGACCACGGTGCCGCGTCCGCGGCAGTGCGGACAGGTCTGCGCGAGCGTGAAGAAGCCCTGCTGGATGCGCACCTGCCCGCGACCGTGGCAGGTCGGACAGCTCGGCGGCTTGCTGCCCTTGGCGTTGCCGGTGCCCTTGCAGCTGGTGCAGCTGTCGAACCTGGGGATGGTGATGGTGCGCTGGGTGCCGGTGAAGGCTTCCTCCAGCGAGATCTCCATGTCGTAGCGCAGGTCCGCACCGCGACGCGGACCGCCACGACCGCCGCCGCCGAAGATGTCGGAGAACATGTCGCCGAAGATGTCGGAGAAGCCGCCGCCGAAATCGCCCGAGCCCCCGCCGGCGCCGCCGCGCAGCCCGTCCTTGCCGTAGCGGTCGTAGACCTCACGCTTCTGCGGATCGGACAGCACCTCGTAGGCCTCGCCGGCCTCCTTGAACTGGTCCGCGGCACTCTCGTCGCCCGGATTGCGGTCCGGGTGGTACTTCATGGCGAGACGCCGGTAGGCCTTCTTGATGTCGTCGTCCGAGGCGTCCCTGGCGACGCCGAGCACCTCGTAGTAGTCGCGCTGGCTCATGCTGCTCCCTGCTTGCTGAGCCCGCCGCTCAAACGCGAAACGCCCGGCGAGCGGGCGTGGCGTTTCTGCGGCGGGCGTTCCCGGCCGCGCGGTGCGCGGCCGGGACCCATCGCCTTACTTCTTGGACTCGTCGTCCTTGACCTCGGTGAACTCGGCATCGACCACGTCGTCGTCGGACTTGCCGCTCTCAGCCTGGCCGCTCTCGGCACCACCCTCGGCATCGCCCGCGCTCTTGGCGTAGGCGCGCTCGGCGAGCTTGGCGGAAGCCTCGGCGAGTGCCTGGGTGGCGCTCTCGATGGCGTCCTTGTCATCACCCTTGAGCGCCTCGCGCAGCGCCGAGATCTTGGACTCGATGTCCTCCTTCTCGCCCGCCTCGACCTCGTCGCCGAGATCGCTGAGCGACTTCTCGACGCCGTGGATCATGGCGTCGCCCTGATTGCGGGCGTTGACCAGGTCGGCGAACTTCTTGTCCTCCTCGGCGTGCGCCTCGGCGTCCTTGACCATCTGCTCGACCTCGTCCTCGGAGAGACCCGAGCTGGCCTTGATCTCGATGGACTGTTCCTTGCCGGTGGCCTTGTCCTTGGCCGAGACATTGAGGATGCCGTTGGCGTCGATGTCGAAGGTGACCTCGATCTGCGGCATGCCGCGCGGCGCCGGCGGAATGTCGGCGAGATCGAAGCGGCCGAGCAGCTTGTTCGCGGATGCCTGCTCGCGCTCGCCCTGGTAGACCTGGATGGTCACCGCGGTCTGGTTGTCGTCGGCGGTCGAGAAGGTTTCCTGCTTCCGGGTCGGAATGGTGGTGTTCTTCTCGATGAGCTTGGTCATGCGACCGCCCAGGGTCTCGATGCCCAGCGACAGCGGCGTGACGTCGAGCAGCAGCACGTCGCTGCGATCACCCGACAGCACGGAGCCCTGCAGCGCAGCGCCCACGGCGACGGCCTCGTCCGGGTTGACGTCGCGACGCGGCTCGCGGCCGAAGAACTCCTTGACCGCCTCCTGCACCTTCGGCATGCGCGTCTGGCCGCCGACCAGGATCACCTCGTCGATGTCCGACGCCTTCATGCCGGCATCCTTGAGCGCGGTCTTGCACGGCTCGATGGCGCGCGCCACCAGATCCTCGACCAGCGCCTCGAGCTTGGCCCGGGTGAGCTTGAGGTTGAGATGCTTCGGCCCCGACTGGTCGGCGGTGACGTAGGGCAGGTTGATCTCGGTCTGCGTGGTGGACGACAGCTCGATCTTGGCCTTCTCGGCGGCCTCCTTGAGGCGCTGCTTGGCGAGCGGGTCCTTGCGCAGGTCGATGCCCTGCTCCTTGTTGAACTCGTCGGCGATCCAGTCGATGACGCGGTTGTCGAAGTCCTCGCCGCCGAGGAAGGTATCGCCGTTGGTGGCGTGCACCTCGAACTGCTTGTCACCGTCGACATCCGCGATCTCGATGATGGAGATGTCGAAGGTGCCACCGCCGAGGTCATAGACCGCGACCTTCTTGTCGCCACCCTGCTTGTCGAGCCCGTAGGCCAGCGCTGCCGCGGTCGGCTCGTTGATGATGCGCTTGACCTCGAGGCCGGCGATCTTGCCCGCATCCTTGGTGGCCTGGCGCTGCGAGTCGTTGAAGTAGGCCGGAACCGTGATGACGGCCTCGGTGACCTTCTCGCCGAGATAGTCCTCGGCGGTCTTCTTCATCTTCTTGAGCACCTCCGCGGAGACCTGCGGCGGCGCCAGCTTCTGGTCCTTGACCTGCACCCAGGCGTCGCCGTTGTCGGCCTTGACGATCTGGTAGGGCACCATGTCGATGTCCTTCTTGGTGACCGGATCGTCATAGCCGCGCCCGATCAGGCGCTTGATGGCGTACAGCGTGTTGGCCGGGTTGGTGATGGCCTGACGCTTGGCGGGGCGGCCGACCAGGATCTGGCCGTCATCCGTGTAGGCGACCACGGACGGCGTCGTGCGCTCGCCTTCCGCGTTCTCGATGACCTTGGCGTTGTTGCCCTCGAAGACGGCGACGCACGAGTTGGTCGTCCCGAGGTCGATCCCGATGGTCCGTGACATGGTTGCTGCTCCTGAAGATGAATGGTGTTCCGGTGCCGGTGAAACCGGCCGATGTCAGACGAGATTGGGGCGTGCGTGCGGCATTCAACCCCGATGGGCCCGGATCAGCCCGCTTCGTCGCCCGCCTGCCCCGGTGGCGCCGACGCCACCACCACGCGCGCCGGCCGCAGCACCCGCTCGTGCAGGCAGTAGCCGCGCTGCACGACCTCGAGCACGTGGTTCGGTGCGACATCGGGGCTGGGCACCATGGAGACCGCCTCGTGATACTCGGGGTCGAAGGTGCTGCCCGCGGGATCGAGGACGCTGACGCCGTGGCGGGCCAGCGTGTCCTGGAGCTGCTTCTGGGTGAGCTCGATGCCCTCAACCACGGCCGATGCGGCATCGGCATCGCGCGCGGCCTTGAGCCCCAGATCGAGACTGTCGGCCACCGCCAGCAGATCGCGGAAGACCTTCTCGGCCGCGTACTTCACCGCATTGGTGTTCTCGCGTTCCATGCGCTTGCGCTGGTTCTCGGCCTCGGCGCGCGTGCGCAGCAGCTGGTCGCGGTATTCCTGCGCGAGTGCCTCGGCACGGGCGAGCGCGTCGTCACCGTCGGCAGCCTCCGGGGCGCCGGCGGCGCCCTCGGCGCTTTCCGCCGCGCCCGAATCCCGGGCCTCGCGGGCCTCGGCATCGGTTTCGGGCGCCGTCTCGGGCCCCTGATCCTTCCGGGCGTTGTCGTTGTCCGCCATATCCCCTGCTCGTGCGATGGATGAATTGCCGGCGCGGTGAACCACCGCGCTCCCCGCTCGCAGATGAGGGCGATCAGGAGGCTTTCAAGCCTTCACTGAGAATTTTTGCGGTGTCGCGGACCAGCGGGATGATCCGGCCATAGGCCATGCGCGTCGGCCCGATGACGCCGATGATGCCGGCGACGTGCCCCTCCAGCGTGTACGGCGCCGTGACCACGCTGCATTCGTCGAGCACGCGGTAGCCCGACTCCTCCCCGATGAAGAGCTGCACGCCGCGGCCGCTCAGGCACTGGTCGAAGACCGCCAGCAGGTCGCGCTTGCGATCGAGCGCATCGAACAGTCCGCGCAGCCGGTCGATCTGCGCCAGCTCCTCGAAGGCGAACAGATTGGCACCGCCGGCCACCATCATGTCGCCGTCGGTCTCGCTGTCCGGCGTTGCGGAATCGAGCAGCTGCAGCGCCGCCTGCAGCGAGCGGTCGACGTCGCGCTTGGTCTCGCCCAGGTCCTGGCGCAGCGCCTCGCGCAGCGAGAGCAGATCGCGCCCGGCGTAGTGCGCATTGATGGCGTTGGCGAAGGTCTCGAGCTCGTCCGCGCTGTACGGGCGATCGGTCTGCAGCACGCGGTTCTGCACCTCGTGCTGGTTGACGACCAGGATCGCCAGCGCCCGGCACCCGGACAGCGGCAGGAACTCGATGCGCCGCAGCACGGCGCGGTTGCGCCGCGGCACGGTGACGACACCGGCCATGGTCGAGACCGACGACAGCACGCTGGACGTGGCCTGGAGCATCTCGCCCGAGCCGGCCTGCGGGCTGCCCAGGATTTCCTGCATGAGCCGACGCTGCACGCCCGCCGGCATGCGCTCGGGCTCGAGCAGCGAATCGACGAAGACGCGGTAGCCACGGTGCGTCGGAATGCGCCCCGCCGACGTGTGCGGGGAGCAGACGAAGCCCATGTCGTCGAGGTCCGCCATCACGTTGCGGATGGTGGCCGGCGACAGCCGGTTGTCGACTTCGCGCGACAGCTGCCGCGACGCCACCGGTTGTCCGTCCCGGATATAGCGCTCGATGAGCAGTTTCAGAAGCCAGGCAGCGCGATCGTCGAGTTGCGGCATACATGCAACGCTAGGTCCGGCCGCCGGAAGCGTCAAGCGCGCGGCATGAGCGTCAAACCGCTACCCTTGCGCAAGCCGTGCCACCGGAATGCCCATGCAGCGCTTCCCCACCATCGGCGTCGTGGCCAAGCGCGACGACGCCATCAGCGACACGTTGGCCGCACTGCTCGCGTACCTGCGCGCGCAGGACGTCACCGTCCATACCGATGCCGGCTGCGCCGCCCTCATGCCCGAGCGCCTGCAGGCCTGCACGGCCGAGCAGCTGCGCGCCTGCTCGCTGGTCATCGTCATCGGCGGCGACGGCACGCTGCTGCACGCCGGTCGCGCGCTGGCTCCCGCCGGGGTGCCGATCCTGGGCATCAACCAGGGGCGGCTCGGGTTCATGGTGGATGTCGCCCCGGACGAGATGATCGCCTCGGTGGCGGAGGTGCTGGCAGGAAGCTTCCACGAGGAGCAGCGCATCATGCTGTCGGCCCGCGTCGAGCGCGAGGACGCCACCGTCAAGCGCATGGTGGCGGTCAACGACCTGGTCATCCGCAACCAGGCCGCGATCCGCATGATCGAGTTCGAGACCGCGCTCGACGACGGCTTCATCAGCACGCATCGGGCCGACGGCATCATCATCGCCACACCCACCGGGTCGACCGCCTATGCGCTGTCCGGCGGCGGCCCCATCATCCATCCCGGCGTCAATGCCGTGGCGCTGGTGCCGATCTGCCCGCATGCCCTGTCCGACCGCCCGGTGGTGGTCTCGGCGGACCGCGAGATCCGCGTGCGGCTCAAGGACGGTCCGCGCGTGCGCGCGGTGTGCACCGCCGACGGCCAGCAGAACGACGCGCTCGAGGCCGAGGACACCCTCTGCATCACGCGCGCCGAGAAGCCGCTCCGGCTCGTCCACCCGCCGTCCTATAATTATTTCGAGGTGCTGCGCACCAAGCTCCACTGGGGGCGCGACCGCGTCTGAGGCTGCCCGCATGCTCGTCCACCTGGACATCCGCGATTTCGCCATCGTCGATGCCGTCACGCTCGAGCTCGACGCCGGCCTGACCGTGCTCACCGGCGAGACCGGTGCCGGCAAATCCATCCTCATCGACGCCATCGGCATGCTGCTGGGCGACCGCGCCGATTCGGCCTCGGTACGCGAGGGCGCCGCGCAGGCCGAGATCACCGGCCAGTGGCAGGTGGACCCGGAGTCCGCCCCGGCGCAGTGGCTGCACGAACAGGCCCTGGCCGACGCCGACGACGACACCGCCATCACGCTGCGCCGCGTGGTGGGTGCCGACGGTCGCTCGCGGGCCTTCGTCAACGGCCGCGCCACGCCGATCGCGACGCTCCGCGAACTCGGCGAGCTGCTGGTCGAGATCCACGGCCAGCACGCTCATCAACTGCTGCGGCGCCCGGAACACCAGCGCCGCCTGCTGGACGATTTCGGCGGCCATGGCGACGCGCTCCGCACCGTCGCAGACGCCGCCCGCGGGCTGGCCGAGGCCCGACGGCAGCTCGAGACGGCCCAGTCCAGCCAGGGTGGCGATCCGCAGCAGATCGAGTACCTGCGCCACCAGCTGTCCGAGCTGGACGCGCTGCAGCTCACCGAGGAGGGACTCGCGGAGCTGGAGGCGGAGCATCAGCGTCTGGCCCACGCCGACGCCCTGCTCGGCAACGGCGGCCGCGCCCTCGGCGGTCTTTCCGAGGACGACGACTCGGTCCGCGGCCGGCTGTCGACGATCCATGCCCTGCTCGACGAGCTGCGCGAGCGCACCGACGACTTCGAGGAAGCGGCCGGCCTGGTCGATCAGGCCTTCATCGCGGTCGACGAAGCGGCCAACAGCCTGCGCCACGCGCTCGACCGCATCGAGGTCGACCCGGAACGCCTCCGGCAGGTCGAGGAACAGCTCTCCACGATCCACGACCTCGCGCGCAAGCATCGCGTGCGCGCCGAGGAACTGCCGGCACTGGCCGAGCGCCTGCGGGCCCAGTTGGCGGCCGCAGAAGCCGCGAGCGGGGACATTGCCCAGCTCGAACGCCAGGTCGACGCGGCCGAGGAGCGTTACCGGGCGGCGGCGGTGCCGCTGAGCCAGCAGCGGGCCCGCGCGGCGTCGCAGCTCGGCGAGGCGGTGCGCGAGAAGCTCGCCGAGCTGTCCATGCCGGATGCGCGCCTCGAGGTCGCGGTCCGCACCGATGTCGGCCGCAAGCCCTCACCGCACGGTGATGACGAGGTGGAACTGCTGTTCAGCGCGAACCCCGGCCAGACGCCGCGGGCGCTGACACGGGTGGCCTCGGGCGGCGAGCTCTCGCGCATCAGCCTGGCCCTCCAGACCGCGCTCTCCGCGCGCGCGAACGTGGGCGTGATGATCTTCGACGAGGTCGATGTGGGCGTCGGCGGCGCCACCGCCGAAGTGGTCGGGCGCATGCTGCGCGCCCTCGCCGCGCGCTGCCAGGTGCTCTGCGTGACGCACCTGCCGCAGGTCGCGGCACAGGGGCATCATCAGGTCACCATCCGCAAGCGCGCGGCCGACGGCGCCACGCGCGTCGAAGCCGCGGCGCTGAGCCGGGATCAGCGACGCGAGGAGCTCGCCCGCATGCTCGGCGGCGTGGACATCACCGACAAGACCCTCGAGCTGGCCGGCCAGATGCTGGACGCCAACCCGGCCTGAAGGCGGTACGCCGCGTCCGCCCCCTACTCGCCGCCCTTGGCCGGCCGCACGTACAGCACCAGGCTGTGATCCTCGATCTCGTAGCCATGCTCGGCCGCGATCTTGGCCTGGAGGCGCTCGATCTCGGCGTTGTAGAACTCGATGACCTTGCCGGTCTTCACGCACACCATGTGGTCGTGGTGCTTGTCCGGAGCCAGCTCGAACACGGCGCGGCCGTCGGAGAAATGGTGCCGCTCGACCAGTCCCGCCGACTCGAACTGCGTGAGCACGCGATAGACGGTGGCCAGCCCGATATCCTCCCCGGAATCGAGCAGCAGCTTGTACACATCCTCGGCGGACAGATGCCGCGTCTCGCTGCCCTCCAGGATCTGGAGGATCTTCAGGCGCGGGAGCGTGACCTTGAGGCCGGCGTTGCGAAGGTCTTGCGATTCCATCCGCGCAAGGTAGCAGGCTTTTGCCTTAAGATGAAGCTATGAAGCGACCCGGTTTTCCCATGCGCGCCGCCCTCTGTTTGATCGTTGCCGTCGGCCTCGGTGGCTGCAACATCGTCTACAAGCTGCCCACCCGTCAGGGCAACGTCCTCGAGCAGAGCAAACTCGATCAGGTTGAGATCGGCATGACCCGCGAGCAGGTGCAGTTCCTGCTCGGCACGCCGCTGGCCGCGAGTCCGTTCACGGACGATCGCTGGGACTACCTGGGCTACTACCGCAGCCCGCGCGGCAGCACCGCCCGGCGTCTGGTGACCCTCCGTTTCGACGGCAACGAGCTGGTGAGCGCGGAGGGCATCGTCCCGCCCAGCAAGCAGGCCGCGGAAGCCGCCGAGCCGGAGTCGGTGCGCAAGGACATCGAGGCGCTCGGCCAGAGTCCGGTCCCGGATTCCGACAGCGACATCCCCGAGGAGATCGTCACCCCCGGCCCCCAGGATCGCGGTCCCTAGACCCGCTCCCGGGGACGCGACCCCGCGTCATCCGGCCGCCGCGTCGCGCTTCGCACTCCTGGCGGCCCGCTCGCGCCGGGCCTGCTTGGGATCGGCCTTGAGCGGTCGGTAGATCTCCACACGGTCCCCCTCCTGCACCGGTGCGTCCAGCTCGCGCAGCTTCCCGAAGACGCCGATGCGCATGGTGTCGAGATCGATCTCCGGGTGCTTCTCGATAATGCCCGAGTGCTCGATCGCGTCCCGCATCGTGCTGCCACCGGGCACGTCCACGGACAGCACGAGTTGTTCGTCGGCATAGGCGAAGGCCACCTGCACCCGCAGAAGATTGCCGCTCACGTGTCGCTCCAGAAGGCGATGAACCAGTCCGCGATCCCGAGGCCGTAGACCAGCGCCAGGATCGCGGCGATGCGTGTCGGGTACACCAGCATAAAGCGCATCAGAAGCGCCCGCCGCGTCGGACGGGCGTCGGGCCCCTCGCGCGGCTCGCTGTGCCCGTGCAGCGCGGCATCGAGCTCGACACGCGACCACACGCGCCCCACGTAGATCACCATGAGAAGCAGTGCCAGCGGCGCGCCGAGGCGGATGCTGAACGACTGCAACCAGCCGAACAGGCTGCGCCCGCCGAGCTCGCCCAGCACGGTACTGCCGAAGGTGAGCACGGTGACCAGCCCGAGCAGCCAGACGGCAACGCCGATCACCGTCGTGGCATAGACCCGCGTGCATCGCTTGCGCGCCATCACGAACTGCACCAGGGGCTCGAGCAGCGCGACGGTCGACGCCACCGACAGGGCGGTCATCAGCAGATAGATCGCGCCCGGCGTCAGTCGGCCGTCGAGCCGCACGGCGAGCTCCACGGGCGCGACGAACAGCAGCGCCATCTGTCCGTTGCCGGCCGACGACATGTCGCCCAGCAGGCCCATCAGCAGACTGCCCGCGATGAGCGCGAAGACGGTACTGCCCACCAGCACCATCGCGGTGAGCCGCGCCGGGCGGGCGCGCTCGGGCAGATAGCCCGCGTAGGCCGCCATCATGCCCAGCCCCAGCCCGGCCGAGAACAGCGCCTGCTGCAACGCCTCCAGCACGCCCCGCCAGCCCAGCGCTCCCCAGTCCCAGCGCGTCCAGAGCGCGGTGACCCGTGCCGGATCGCCGTCGCGGATCACCAGGATCCCCAGCAGGAAGAGCAGGACGACACCGCCCAGCAGGAGCAGCGCGGCGCCGCGTTCGATGCCCACCCGGATGCCGCGCGCCACCAGCACGCAACTCGCGACAACGAAGATCGTCTGCCACGCCATCGAGCGCTCGGCATCCTGGGCCAGCGTCAGGAACGGCGTGCTGAGACCGTCGGCGGAAGCACCGGCCAGGGCACCGCCCAGGGCGCGCACCGCGAACGCGGCATTCCACCCCGCGATCACCGAGTAGTAGCTCACCACCAGCAACGGCACCAGCAGGAACAGACCGGCAATGAGCAGCCAGCCGCGCGTCGAGCCGCGTGTCCGCACGTCGTCGTAGAGCGCCCCCGGAAGGTCCTGCCGCATCACCCGCCCGAACAGCGTCTCCGCCGTCAGCAGCGGCCATGCCACCGCCACCATCCAGAACAGGTAGACGCTGAGGAAGGCGGCACCGCCATGCGCCTGCGCCAGCATGGGCAGGCGCAGCACCACCCCCACCCCGACGAGCGCGGCGATGGCCGCGAACACGAACCCGGCCGGGCGGCGCCAGTAGCCGCCGGGACTTGCAGGCACCATCAGTGTGCTCCCCGATGCGGGAAGGGAGCGGATCGCGATCGATGACGAGACAGCGGCATGGGTCTCCTTATAATGCGCGCATGGCCCAATCCTCGTCCAAGCAGACCGCCCCGCGGCAGATCGCGGTCAACCGCCGTGCGCGTTTCGAATACTCTATCGAAGATCGCTTCGAGGCCGGGCTCGTGCTCGAGGGCTGGGAGGTGAAGGCGCTGCGCGAGGGCCGCGCCCAGATCACCGAGGCCTACGTCACCATCAGGAACGGCGAAGCCTATCTGCTCGGCGGCCACATCACGCCGCTGCAGTCGGCATCGACGCACATCCGCCCCGACGCCCGGCGCACCCGCAAGCTGCTCCTGCAGAGTCGCGAGCTCGCCCGCCTGATCGGCAAGGTGGAGCGCGCCGGGTACACGCTGGTGCCGCTCGACATCCACTGGACGCGGGGTCGCGCCAAGCTCGAGATCGGGCTGGCCAAGGGCAAGAAGCAGCACGACAAGCGTGCCGACGTGAAGGAACGCGACTGGCAGCGCCAGAAGGCCCGCATCCTCAAGCACGGCTGACCGCCACCTTCGCGAACTTCCGGGCCGTCTGATAATCTAACTCTCACCTGGGGGCGATCTGGGTTCGACGGTGATCGTGAAGCCCGAGGTGCATGCCGAGGTGTCACCTCCCTCGTAAAACCTGTGGCAACCAAGCTTAGTTGCGAACGACGACAACTACGCCCTCGCCGCCTAAAACCCGGTGAGCGCCCCATCCACTGGCGCCGGTTCTGGTGGAAACGGGGCGTCGACTACAACCGGCTCGTGATGACGGCCCGTCCCGGCCAATCCATCGCTAAACCCAAGCGGGACTAAGCGCCAGCGTCATCTCCCGTCCGGTAGATCTGCAGGCGTCGAAAACCCGAATCCGGACTAAGCATGTAGAGCCGAGGGTGGAGCATCATCGGACGCGGGTTCGATTCCCGCCGCCTCCACCAGTTTGCAGCGCAGCGTGCGCCACGCACGGGAAAGGGCGGCCTCGGCCGCCCTTTCTTCGTTCCACCTTCGCCACCGTGCGGTGCGCGATCAGGCTTCCGCGAACATCCCGGTGAGGTGCGCAGTGGACGGCTCGATGATCTCGGCGAATGCCTGCTCCAGCGGCGTGCCCTTGAAGTCGGGAAGGTGCATGGCGTTCCAGTTGGCCCACAGCGGCATGCCCTCCGGGCATTCGGCACCGGCGAGGCCGATGGCCAGCAGGACGTCGCGGATGAAGCCGGGCTCGGCATTGTCGTGCGCTTCGCGCCACTGGGCGGCGTTCATGTAGGTCCGCTCCACCGGTCGGCCGAGATGCTTCTCGCGCTCGGCGAGCAGTTCGTTCCAGGTCAGGTAGGCAGTGGCCGCGACCGGGCACACAGCGTTGCGCGACGCCGGGTGCGCCAGCACGTGCGGAATGATGCGCCCGACATCCCTGCCGCACGACCAGGAGACCTTGCGGTTGCCGTCGCCGTGAACCAGCACCGGCTCGACCATGTAGTACTCGGGCCAGAGACCGGCCGGAATGATGGTGTAGTCGAGGCCGGCGAGCTGGATCACCCGCCGGATGAACGCCTTCTGTCGCGCCATGGAACGATGCGCGTGCGGCGACGGCCAGAACTGCTCCCATTCGTAGATGTAGCCGAACTCGGATGGCACGAAGCGCTCCACCCCCGCCTCGGCGGCCGCGTGGATCAGCGGGTACTGCGATTCGGTCGCGAAGATCGGCACGCAGGAGACGAGATAGTCGGTCCCCGTGAGCGCCGGGATGAGATCGGCATGATCGGTGACGTCGGCCTCCAGCACCTTCACGCCCCGGCCGGCCCAGTCATCGAGGATCCGCTGCTTGGCATCCTTCTCGAGCAGGATCCCGGAAGAGGACTTCTCCTGCTGGCCGGGCTTGCGCTTGAGCACCTGGACTTCGAAGTCCGGATGGTCGATGAAGGCGTTGACACAGGCCTGGCCGGCGGTGCCGGATGCAGCGAACACGGTGACGGTCTTCGTCATGGCGGTCTCCCTGGAATCGCACGTGGAATCGTTGTGTCGTCCCGCGCCGACTCGCGCGACGCCGGGACATTCCGCGATGACCACTGGCCACCGCGCTGCGCTTGATGTAGCACAGCCGCCCCCGCCTTTCACTACCCGCGCGACCTACCCGCGGCGCGCTCAGCCCTTGTGCGTGGACATCCCGAAGTCGCCGAAGGGCTCGTCGCGTTCGCGCACCGCCTGCTTGAATCCGGCCTCGGCCGCGCGCTGCTGGAAGGCGTATCCCTCCGGCGTATGGCGGGTAACACCGTCGAAGAAGGTGCCCAGCATCTGGGTGGTGTGCAGCCCCTGCTGCATCACCGATTGATTGAGCAGCATCTTCATCATGACCAGCTGATTCACCGGCATGCGCGCGATGCGCCCCAGCAGGTTCTCGAAGCGCTCGTCGAGCGCGTCGGCCGGCGCCGACTCGATGGCCAGCCCCCACTCGACCGCCTCCCTGCCCGACAGGCAGTCACCGGTGAACAGCAGGCGCTTCGCCTTCTCCAGTCCGAGGCGGTGAAACCACATCGCGGTCGTGGGCGCGCCCCATACGCGCGCCGGCGGGTAGCCGATCTTGGCGTCATCCGCGATCACCAGGAGATCCGAGCACAGCGCCATGTCGGTGCCGCCCGCGACGCAGAAGCCGTGCACCTTGCACACCACCGGCTTCTCGCTGTGGAAGAGGCTCATGAAGCCCTTCACGTTGCGACTCATCATGGCGTGATCGACGGTCGGATCCCACGCCGCCCCGGGTTCGTGATTGCGCATCTGCACGTCGGGGTCGAGTACGGAGCCCGCGGGACGCGCGTCACCGGCCTCGCCGATGCGCACCTGCTCGGCCGAATCCACCAGGTCGTAGCCGCCGCAGAATCCGCTGCCGCTGCCGGACAGCGCGATGACGTGCACGCCGCGATCGAGGTTGGCGCGCTCGACGCAGGTGGCCAGCTCGCGCGGCATGTCCATGGTGATCCCGTTTCCGCGCTCGGGACGGTCGAGGGTGATGCGCGCGATGCGGCCATCGCGCCGGTAGGTCATCGTGCTGAGTGCATCCATATCCGCCGCTCCCGGTCAGTGCTCGCCGAAGTCGCCGTGCCGGCCCGCGCCCGCGGAGAATCGCCCGGCGCCCGACAGGGTCTCGCCGGAGGCGAAGGTCGCCTTGCCCTGCGCGAACTCGTAGGCCATGGCCTCGCCCTCCGACAGCCCCCACTGCGCGTAGGCGCTCCGCCGGTCGCCGCGCATGCACTGCTGCGGGAATGCCGCGATCTGCCCGGCGAGCGAGCGCGCGGCATCCAGCGCTCCGCCCGCGGGGACGACGCGGTTGGCCAGCCCCATCGCCGCGGCCTCGTCGGCCGCGACCGCCCGCCCGGTCAGGATCATGTCCATGGCATGGCTCATGCCCACGAGCCGCGGCAGGCGCACGGTCCCGCCGTCGATCAGCGGCACCCCGAACCGTCGGCAGAACACGCCGAACACGGCGGTCTCGTCGGCGACGCGCATGTCGCACCAGCAGGCCAGCTCGAGGCCACCGGCCACGCAATAGCCCGATACCGCCGCGATCACGGGCTTGGAAAGGGACATGCGACTCGGCCCCATCGGTCCGTCACCGTCGGCGGCGACGCGGCTGCCGCGCCCCCCGCCCTCCGCGAAGGCCTTGAGATCGGCGCCCGCGCAGAAGTTGCCGCCGGCCCCGGTGAGGATCGCCACATGCAGCGCATCGTCGGCCTCGAAGGCCCGGAAGGCCGAGGCAAGGGCGGCGGCAGTGGGACCATCGACGGCATTGCGGCGCTCCGGCGCATCGATGGTGACGATGAACACGGGCGCTTCGCGCGCCACGCGGACGGTCTCGGCTTCAGGCATGACGGCTCCAAGCGGGACTGAATACGCAGAATATTACATTGATTGACGTGTTGTGTATTACTATGTAATTTAAGTGCAGGTCCACGCACGAACCCGCAGCCATGAACAAGCCCCAGACCGCACTGCAGCCCGACGTCCTCGCCGCCACCCACGAGGTCAGCAACCAGACGCCGCCCCTGCAGGACTACAACGTGTTCCAGGGCGATACCGCACTGGTCGAGGCCGTCCGGCGCGAGGGCGGCGAATGGGGGCTCGATGCGCTGCGCGCGGACGGCGCCCGCACCGGCAGCGAGGAAGTCATCGCGTGGGGCTACCGCGCCAACGCATACAAGCCGGAGCTGCACGCCTTCGACCGCCAGGGCCACCGCATCGATCAGGTGCTCTATCACGAGGACTATCACCGCCTGATGGCCCATTCGCTGCGCGCCGGCATCCACAGCGCGCCGTGGGCGGACCCCAGGCCGGGCGCGCACGTCGTGCGCTCGGCGCTGCAGTACATGCACTACCAGATGGACGCCGGCCATCACTGCCCGGTGACCATGACCTTCGCCTGCGTCCCGGCCATCCGCACTACCCCTTCCGTTGCCGAGCACTGGCTGCCGGGCATCCTGAACGCCGACTACGACCCGCGCGACATCCCGCACACCGAGAAGCGCGCCCTGACCATCGGCATGGGCATGACCGAGAAGCAGGGCGGGTCGGATGTGCGCGCCAACACCACCCGTGCCTGGCCGGTGGGCGGCGACACCGGTGCCGGCGCGGGCTACGAGCTGGTTGGCCACAAGTGGTTCACCTCGGCCCCGATGTGCGATGGCTTCCTCATGCTCGCGCAGAGCGAGGGCGGGCTCTCCTGCTTTCTGGTGCCGCGCTGGCGGCCGGACGGCACGCGGAACGCCCTGCAGGTGCAGCGCCTCAAGAACAAGGCCGGCAA
This sequence comes from Algiphilus sp., assembly GCF_023145115.1. Classification (NCBI taxonomy): domain Bacteria; kingdom Pseudomonadati; phylum Pseudomonadota; class Gammaproteobacteria; order Nevskiales; family Algiphilaceae; genus Algiphilus; species Algiphilus sp. The sequence goes on along the minus strand of NZ_JAGLEJ010000011.1, from coordinate 18,474 downwards.
TGTATCGAATGCATCGTCGGAGATCGAACTGCGCGGCGCCTTCGGCTGGATGCTGGGCGAGGAAGGCCGCGGCGTCCCCACCATCATCGAGATGGTGGCGATGACGCGCTACGACTGCATGGTGGGTTCCACCGCCAGCATGCGTCAGGCCACCGCCCAGGCCATCCACCATTGCGCCCATCGCACGGCCTTCGGCAAGCGGCTCATCGACCAGCCGGCGATGGCCAACGTGCTGGCCGACCTGCAGCTCGAGGTCGAAGGTGCGCTCGCGCTCACCATGCGCATGGGGCGCGCGCTGGATCACCAGGACGAGGAGCGCGAGAAGCTCCTGCTGCGCCTGGGTCTCCCCACCGGCAAGTACTGGGTCTGCAAGCGCAACCCCAATCACGCCTACGAAGCCATGGAGTGCATCGGCGGCAACGGGGTGATGGACGACTTCATCATGGCGCGGCTCTACCGCGACGCGCCCATCAACGCGATCTGGGAGGGCTCCGGCAACGTGCAGGCGCTCGACCTGCTGCGCGCGATGGTCAAGTCGCCGGACGCCGTCGCGGTCTGGATGGACGAGCTCGAACAGGCGCGTGGCGCGCACACCGTGCTCGACACCGCCGTGGACCGTCTCAAGAGCGAGCTCGCCGATCGCGACGCCATGGACTACCGGGCGCGGGCGCTCACCGAACGGATGAGCCTGTGCATGCAGGCAGCGCTCCTGGTGCGCGCGGGCAATCACAATGTCGCCGATGCCTTCATCGCGTCGCGCCTCGATCCGCGCGGCGAGCACAACTACGGATGCCTGCCGCGCGGCATCGACGTGGCCGGCATCATCGACCGCGGCAATCCGCTCACCGACTGAGGCGACAGTCGCGTTCCATGCAGGGCCCCACCGCCAAGAAGCTTCTGCTCGACCTCCTGCTCGCGGTCGACCCGCAACCGGTCGCCGCGCGCAACGCCGTGGGCGCCTGCGCGCTCTTCGGCATCGGCGAGAGCAACGCCCGCGTGACACTCACACGGCTGGCTGCCAACGGCATGATCGAATCGGCCGAACGCGGCAGCTACCGCCTGAGCCCGTCCGCGCACGAGGTCGCGACCGAGATCGCCGGCTGGCGACGACTGGACGCGAGACTGCGCCCGTGGAGCGGCGAGTACGTCTGCGTGCATACCGCCGCGCTCGGTCGCAGCGACCGGGCGGCGCTGCGCCGGCGCCGGCGGGCGCTCGACATGCTCGGCTTCCGCAAGCTCTCGCGCGGCCTGCATCTGCGGCCCGACAACATCGAGACCGATACCGAAGCCGTCCGTCGCCGCCTGCGCACGCTCGGCCTGGACGGCAGCGCCCAGATATTCCTGGCGCGCGACTTCGCCGCGGCGGATCTCGACCGCATTGAAGGCCTGTGGGACCGAGAAGCCCTCAACGCGGGCTATCGGGACACGCACGCGCGGCTGACCAACTGGCTCGAGCGCCGGCACCGTCTCGAACTGGAGACCGCCGCACGGGAGTCCTTCCTGCTCGGCGGTGACGCCATCAGACGACTGGTCTTCGACCCCCTGCTGCCCGAACCGATGGTCGACACCGAAGCGCGGCAACAGCTGCTCGTGACCGCACGGCATTTCGATCAGGTGGGCCAGGCGATCTGGCAGCAGCTGTTTGTTCGCGGGTTCGACACCGCCCAGACCGCCGCGGCCTGACCGGCCGGCACGCATCCCCGGAACGACGACACCCCGGGCGCGGCACGCGCCCGGGGTGTCGGATATCGCGTGATCCGCGTGCCGCCTAGAAGTCCCAGCGCAGACCCGCGTTGTAGCCGTACACGCGCAGCTCGCTGCTCTGGTGGTACACCTGACCACCGGCGCTCAGGCGGATATCCGGACCGTTCGGGAAGATGAGCCGCAGCGGCAGCATGACGTTGCCGCCGAAGGACACGCTGTTGTGCGTGGTGTCGACACCGCCCTTGGTGAGCTCGATGCGCGAGTACCCCACCGGGAACGACAGCTCGAAGAGATCGAAGACCACGGCATGCGGCACGATGAATCCGCCGTAGTACATGTCGGTCTCGATATCGCCGGGCTCCTCGTCGTCCCGAAGCCCCATGCCGACGTGGGCCTCGAAGGTCAGGAAGGAGGCGCGGCCGGTGAAGCTTTCCGGCCGAAGGCCGAGCTTCAGGTTGACCATGTCGCTCTTGTAGTCCTGATTGGTCAGCGCGGGATCGCTGTCCGAGAAGGACACGTTGTTGTTGGCGTAGTCGGCAGCCACCGTGAACTTGAGGCTGCTCTCCTCGGCCAGCGCCACCGACGGTGCGGCACAGGCGCAGGCAACGAGACATGCGACGACTTTCTTCATGGGCTCCCCCACTCCCTTGATTTCGAATCTCGCGCCGGATCGTCGAGGACCCGACGCGCGTGGCTGTGCGGATCATCCCCGATAGCGCCCGCGCCTGTCCAGCCTGTCCTTCGACCGCACGCGGTCGCGGACCGGAAGAGCGACAGCCGGAACACGCGGCGCTCACGTCCCCGGCGATTGCGGGAGAATGACCGGATGCGCTCACGCACCAGACCGATTCGCGTTCCGGAACCGACCATGCGTCACTGCCCCGCGCCGGCCCCGCCGGCATGAAGTACTGCTCCGAATGTGCCTCCGAGCTCGTCGTGGAGATCCCGGAGGGAGATCACCTGCCCCGCTCGGTGTGCAAGCAGTGCGGCGCCATCCACTACCGCAACCCGCGCGTCATCGTCGGCGCCATCTGCGAGTACGAGGGCCGGCTGCTGCTGTGCCGGCGGGACATCGAACCGCGTCACGGGTTCTGGACCTTCCCCGCCGGCTTCCTCGAGATGGGCGAGACCACCGCCGAGGGCGCAGCGCGCGAGACGCTGGAGGAATCCGGCGCCGATGTCGAGATCGAGGATCTGTGCGCCATCATCAACGTGCCGTACATCGCGCAGGTCTATCTCAGCTACCGCGCCCGCATGCGCGGGCCGCGCCATCACCCGACGCCGGAAAGCTCGGAGACGTGCCTCGTGGCCCCGGAAGACATCCCCTGGGACGAGCTCGCCTTCCCCACCATCTGGCACAGCCTGCGCTTCTGGATGGCGGACCGCGAGGCGGGCACCCGCGGCATCCACACCCTCGACATCACCCGGCGCCCGCGCGAGCTGCGCGAGCGGGAACGCAGCCACGACAGCGGTGACTAACCGGGGGGAAGTGATCCACACAGGTATACTTCCCACGTTCACACACGAGCTCGCGGTACTGGCACATGACCTTCGTCGTCACCGAAAACTGCATCAAGTGCAAATACACCGACTGCGTGGAAGTCTGCCCGGTGGACTGCTTTCACGAGGGGCCGAACTTCCTGGTCATCGACCCGGAGGAGTGCATCGACTGCACCCTCTGCGAGCCCGAATGCCCGGTGAACGCGATCTACGCCGAGGACGACCTGCCCGAGGATCAGGCGCACTTCCAGGAGCTCAATGCGGCCCTGGCCAAGGAGTGGCCGGTGATCACCGAGCAGAAGGATCCGCCGGCGGACGCCGACGACTGGGCCAACAAGCCCGACAAGCTGGAACACCTCGAGCGCTAGCGCACGCCCCGCGGCAGCAGCAGCCCGCCTCCGCTCCGACCATCGCACGCGCCGCGGCACCCTGACACGGTGCCGCGGACCTGGCAGTGGCCGTCAGTTCTCCAGCGGCTCCTGCTCGGGCGTACTCTCCAGCCGCGAGATGAGGCGCTCGGCGGGTACGTAGCCCTGGATCAGTTCGCCACTGGGCAGCACCATCATCGGGGTGCCGCGCAGGCCGAGCTTGCGCCCGGCCAGCAGGTGCTGATCCACCGGATTGTCGCAGCTCTTCGTGCCCGGATCCTGCCCCTGCTTGGCGCGCGTCAGGGCTTCCTTGCGGTCGTCGCTGCACCAGGTCGCCACCGCCTTGCGGTAGGCGTCGGAATCCTTGCCGCTGCGCGGATAGAGCAGATAGCGGATGCCGATACCGCGATCCGTGTAGTCGTCCAGCTCGCTGTGAAGCTTGCGGCAGTAGCCGCAATCGATATCGGTGAACACCGTCACGAGGTGGTCGGCCTCGTCGCCACCGAAGGTGATCGAACGCTCGGCAGCCTCCTCCAGCACCACCTTGCGCGCCTCGCGCCGACGCTCCTCGGTGATCTGGCGACCGGTGGCCAGATCGATGAGGTCGCCTTCCAGGAGGTAGCGACCATCGGCGGTCACGTAGCCCACCGCCATGCCGCGCGAGATCTCGTAGATGCCGTCGAGCGGCGTCGCGCGAATCTCGCTTCCGTCCAGATTGGGGACGCGCTTGGCGAGCTTGTCGCGCAGCGCCGACAGCTCGGCGTCGGTCGCCTCTCCGGTCCCGCCCGCGGTTGCGCCCGTCCCGGCGTCGTCCGACGCCTCGGGTTCTTCCACCTGCGCGGCTTCGGCATCCGCTGCGGGGGTCGACGCGCTCTCGGCCGCCTCATCGGATGCGGCCGCGTCGGAGACGGTTCGATCGGGTTCCGATGCACCGCACGCGGTAACGAAGAGGCCGATGACGAGCAGAAGGGGGCTGAGAACGGGATGCATGTTGGGTTCCGGAGCGATGCGCGGCGTGCACCCTTCGACGACCGGCGGTCGCAGAGGTTCAACCGCGCGGATGGTGCTGTTCGTGCAACGCCTTGAGGCGGGCACGCGCGACATGGGTGTAGATCTGAGTCGTGTTGAGGTTACTGTGCCCGAGCAGCATTTGCACTGCGCGCAGATCGGCGCCGTGGTCGAGCAGGTGGGTCGCGAAGGCGTGGCGCAGCGTGTGCGGCGACAGCTTCCCCGGGATGCCCGCCGCCACCGCGTAGCGCCGGATGCGATGCCACGCGTTCTGCCGGCTCATGGCGGCGCCGCGCTGCGACAGCAGCAGTGTCTCGCTGGGCCGCGCCCCGGCGAGCGCCGGCCGACCGTGCCGCAGATAGCGCGCCAGCCAATGGGCGGCCTCGTCGCCCACCGGAACCAGGCGCTCGCGCCGCCCCTTGCCGATCACCTGGATCAGCCCCTGCTGGGCGGAATAGGCGTGCACGGGCAGCGTCACGCATTCGCTGACGCGCAGCCCGGTCGCGTACATCAGCTCCAGCCAGGCGCGGTCGCGCAGACCGATGGCCGTATCGGGGTCCGGAGCGGCCAGCAGGGCGTCCACCTGCGATGCGCTGATGGTACCCGGCAGCGCATGCGGCAGGCGCGGGCCGCGCAGGCGTGCGGCCGGATCGTCGCTCCGCCGCCCGCTGCGCACCAGCCATCCGTAGAAGCGGCGCAGGGCGCTCTGCGCGCGTGCCTGCGAACGCGGGCCGAAGCCACCGGCGGCACCGCGCGCCGCAAGATACGCACGCAGTGCCGCCCCATCCGCGTCGCCGAGCGCACTGCCGGAGGAGGCGAGCCAGTGCGCCGCCGCGCGCAGATCGGTGGCATAGGCCTTCCGCGAGGGCTCCGCAAGGCCGTCCTCCAGCCAGAGCGCCTCGACGAAGTCGTCGATCAGGCGCCTGTCGGCGGCCGATTCGCACCCGGATCCGTTCATGCGCGGAAATGCTCGAACGTCATTGTGTAATGTTACGCGCCATGATCGACCCGACCCCAGCCGCAGAAACGTGATGAAGGCGCTCGGACAGCGAACCGCGGGCGGGCTGTTCACGGCGCACTGCGCGCTCGTGTTCGGCGTGCTGATCTTCGGCGTGCTCAGCGCGCTCGTGCTCACGCTCCCCGACCTCAACCGGCGGCGGCGGGTTGCCGGGACGCTCATCCGCACCGCCATGTGGTGCTGCGGCGCCCCCATCCGCGTGCGCGGCACCCTGCCCGCAGAGCGGCCGGTCATGGTGGTCGCCAATCACGCCAGTTATCTCGACGGGCTGCTGCTCACCGCCGCGCTGGGGGATCACATCAGCTATGTCGTCAAGGACGACGCGGCCGAGTGGCCGCTGATCGGGCGCGTGCTCGACCGCCTCGGCGTGGTGTTCATCGCCCGCACGGAAGTCCAGATGAGCGCACGCCAGACGCGCGCGCTGCTCAAGCGCATGCGTGCCGGTGACAGCCTGGGCATCTTCCCCGAAGGCACCTTCCGGCGCGATCCGGGCCTGCTGCCCTTCAAGCAGGGAGCTTTCCTGCTGGCGGCGCGCACCGGCACCACGGTCGTGCCGGTCGTCATCCACGGTTCGCGCACCTTTCTCGGTGAGGGTCAGCGCTGGCCGCGCTGGTCGCGCATCCGCATCGACATCCTCGCGCCCCACTACGTCTCCGGGAACGCCCCCGAGGCGCTCGCGGAGCAGGTCCGCGCCAGCATGCAGGCCAACCTGGGCGAGACCGACCCCGCTCCCGCGAGCCTGGAGCCCGCCGCATGAGCGCCCTGACCCTGGTCCGCCGGCGCATGTCCCGGCGCGGCAGCGACGAGCACACGCCGCGCTTCATCGCCACGCCCGCGGTACTCGAGCAGATCCAGCGCGAGGTGGCCTACGCCGCCGAGACCGGCAGCCATATCCGGGTGGCCGGCCGCGGCCATACACGCGCACCGATGTGCCGCTGCGATGACGGCCTCCTGCAGCTCTCGCGCTTCACCGGCATTGAAGAAGTCGACGCGGTGCACGGCATTGCCTGGGTACGGTCGGGCACGCGCCTGGCGCACATGGCGCGCGGGCTCGCCAGCTACGGCATGTCACTGCCCACGCTGGGGTGGCCCGGCAACGAGAGCGTCGGTGGCGCGGTATCGATCGGCAGCTACGGCATCGGTACCGGCGACAGCCGCCACCCGTCGCCGGTGGTGGGACTCCGCATGGTGGGCGCGGACGGGTCGCTGTTCAGCATCGGCAGCAGCGATCCACGCCTGGCGCTCGCCCGCATCAGCCTCGGCACGCTCGGCGTGCTCACCCATGTCGGCCTGCGCTGCGTACCGGCCACGCACCTGCGCTCGCGCATGACGCGCGGCTCGCTCGCCGCGGCGCTGCGTCGCGTCGATGCCATGCGCGCACACGACTACGTCGAGTGGTACTGGAGCGCACACGGCGACGACATCCGCGTGCGCACCATCGACCGGCGCCCGCGTCGCATCATGGCGCAGCGCCCGAAAGCGCTGCGGCACGGCACGGCGCGCGTGCGCAGCGCCGCCTACCGCATCGGCGACGCACTGCCCAGCGCGCGTCAGCGGGTGCCCTGGCGCCTGATCCCGGAGCGTGCGCGCGTGCCGGACAGCGTCGACTCGGCGTTCGCCTGGCAGCTGTTCGCCGATTCCGATCTGGGCAGCCTCGGCTACGCGCTGCCCATCGCGCAGCTCGGCGACACGCTGCATGCGCTCGGTGGCGTGCTGCGCGCCCTGGACCGGCGCTATCGCGTGGTGGTCCGGGTGCGCTATGCCTGCGCCGACGACGCAGCGCTGTCACCCGCCTTCGGTGCCGAAACCGCCTTCGTGCACCTGACCGCCACGCACGACGCGCGCGACTACGCCGAAGCGGCCGGCGAGGTCTTCGAGCGCGCCGGTGCGCGGCCGCTGTGGAGCATGCCGCACGAGCACCACGCCGACGACCTTGCCGAGCTCTACCCGCGCTGGACGGAGTTCGCGGAGCTGCGCGAAGGCCTCGATCCGCGCGGGCTCTTCCTCAATGACTACCTGGCCGGTGTCTTCGGGCTGGGCGAGGCGTGGTGAGCGGCGACAGCCCGCAAACGCGCTATCGCGAAGCGCTGGGAGCCGGCCGCCTGCAGGCGGACGACGCACAGGCACGCGCGGTGGAGGCCCTCGAGGCGGTCCACGCCGAGCTGGTCGCGCGCCCGGGCAGCGGCAGCCGCGGCGGTCTGCTTCGTCGTCGCCGCAGCGGATGGCCGGCGGTCACCGGCCTGTATCTGTGGGGCGGCGTCGGGCGCGGCAAGACCCTGCTGATGGACGACTTCTATGCGAGTCTCCCCTTCGAGGAGAAGCGGCGCACTCACTTCCATCGCTTCATGCTCGGCGTGCACGCCGAGCGCCGCCGCTATCTGGACGAGCAGGATCCGGTGGCGCTGATCGCGGAGGAGCTGGCCCGCACCACGCGCGTGCTGTGCTTCGACGAGTTCTTCGTGTCCGACATCGCCGACGCCATGATCCTCGGCCGCCTCACCGAAGTGCTCTTCCGCGAGGGCGTCACCCTGGTTGCCACCAGTAACGTGGCGCCGGACGATCTCTACCGCGACGGCTTGCAGCGCGCCCGCTTCCTGCCGGCAATCGACCGCATCAAGACGCACTGCCGGGTCATGGAACTGGCAAGCCCCACCGATTTCCGGCTGCGGACCCTGGAGCGCCTGCCGCTCTACGTGCACCCCTGCGACGAGGCGGCCCTGCAGTCGCTGTCCGAGGAATTCGATGAGCTCGCACCGGCGCGGACCCAGGGGCGGGTCACGCTGCAGATCAATGGACGCCCGATCGAGGCGCTGGGCGCAGTCGACGACGTCGCCTGGTTCAGCTTTGCCGAGCTGTGCCGCACCGCACGCGCGGCATCGGACTACATCGCACTGGCGCGCGAATACCAGACCATCCTGCTCAGCGAGGTCCCGCGCATGGACGCCGAGCTCGACGAGAGCGCGCGCCGTTTCGTGCATCTGGTGGACGAGTTCTACGACCGGAACGTGAAGCTGGTGATCGCCGCCGACGTGCCGCTCGACGAGCTCTACGCCGGCAAGCGTCTGACCTTCGAATTCCAGCGCACGCGCTCGCGTCTCACCGAGATGCAGTCGCGCGACTACCTCGGCCGGCCGCACCAGCCGTTGTAGGAAATCTCCGCATCCCGGAGCCGGCAGGGTGACAGGCGGTTCGGGTCGGCCGATACTCTCCCTCGCGCGGAAGGGATGCGATTGCGGCGCCGGAGCCACTGGCCTCCGGGAGCCGACCGCGACGACGTCCGGCTAACGATTGGGAGGGGGGGACCATGCGTCCTGTGCAGCGATCGATTCGAGCATTTCCACTGCACGCCATCTGGCTCGCACCCGCCATGCTGATGATCGGCACGGCGCAGGCGCAGGAGTGGGAGGACTACTATCTGGGCGGCATGGCGGGCTACGTGCTGGCCGATGACGGGCGTGCCCCCGACGCCGACGCGGGCTCGGCAGCCGGCGTTTACTTCGGCCGCGTGTTCGACAACCAGTTCGGCTTCGAGGTGCAGATCTCGGGTGACGGTTTCGAGACCGGCAACGACCTGGCATCGGACCTCTACCGCTATCTGGTGGGCGTCGATGCGGTCTACAACCTCGGCGACCGCCGCGGCTGGAGCCCGTTCGCGCTGATCGGCGGCGGCGGCGCCTACAACGACGTCGTGCCATCGTCCGAGGACAGTGTCGATTTCTTCGCCAACGCCGCGGTCGGCCTGGTATCGCCGCCGTTCACCGAGATCGGTCAGCTGCGGGTGCGCGCCGAAGCGCGCTACGTGCACGACTTCTTCGGCGACGGCTTCGACGACATCCGCTTCATGGCCGGCATCGAGATTCCGCTGCTGCGCCCGGCCGAGGTTAGCTTCGAGGCACCCGAGACCAAGATCGAGGTCGTCAAGGTGCCGAGCGGCCTGCAGGATTCCGACGGCGACGGCGTCATCAACGAACGCGACCTCTGTCCGGGCACCCCGCCCGACACCCGCGTCGATGGCGACGGCTGTCCCTTCGACGACATCATGGAGCTCCGCGGCGTGACCTTCGAACTCGACTCGGAGCGCCTGCGGCCCGACGCCGAGACCGTGCTGTCCTACGTCGTCGACATCCTCAAGCGCTACCCGGAGATGGAGGTCGAGATCGCCGGTCACACCTGTGATCTGGGTTCCGCCGAGTACAACGAGTCGCTCTCGCAGCGCCGTGCGCAGTCGGTGGTCGACTACCTGGAATCGCAGGGCGTCGATGGTGCACGTCTGGACGCCACCGGCTACGGCGAGTCCGAACCGCAGCTGCCGAACACCAGCGAGGCGAACCGCGAACGCAACCGGCGCGTCGAGATGCGCGTTCTCAACTGAAGCGGATCAGTCTGGAGACCCGACCCATGCGGCGTGTGAATCGAATCCTCATCCCGGCCCTAGCGGCGACCGGCCTGCTGGGCTGCAACGCGAACACCGGCGGTGGCGGCGGCGACGTCCCACCGGAAGGCATCCTCCGTTGCGTCGACCCCCTGACCGCCGAGAACGGCGCCACCGTCGCCGTCGACTCGAGCATCAACTGCATCGGCTGCGACGTCCAGAATGCCGACGCGATCATCGACGACGATGCGGCCACCTCCGGCACGGTCAGCGTTCCGCTGGCACTGCTGGGCGGCTCGCTCTCGGTGACGGTGGGAACGGCGCCCGGCGCGACCCAGCCGGCGCCGGCATCACCGGGCTTCGTGCTCAACAGCCCGCAGACCTCCCTGCTCGGCGCCAACCTCGCGCAGGTGCTGTCGGTCTCGACCCTGCTCGGCGGCGAGGTCCAGGAGGAGAATGTCGCGGTGTCGCTGCTCGATCTCGACCTGCTCAGCCTGGTCGATCTGGGACTGGGTGGCTCGACGGACGGCGCCTATGCGCTCCTCGTCGAGGACACGCAGACCCCCTTCGATGCGCTGCAGCTCACCCTGTTCTCGCTGGTCGGCGCCAACCTGCAGCTGGATGTCGGCGGCGCCTGCGCGAACTTCGTTCTCGAGGAAGGCTGATCCGGCGACCCGATTGACGCGCGCCGGCGCCGAACGGCTGCGCCGCGCCGCGTTCCGCCGCGCTCAGCGCGCCCCGTCGTCGCGATCGTAGATCTGCGCCATTGCCAGCCGGACCTCGGCCAGCCGCGCCCGGACCTGCTCGCGCCTGCGGCCGATCTCGTCCAGCAGCAGGCCCTCGACGTGTCCGGCCTGCTCCGCCGCCAGCGCTTCGGCGCGCGCACCCAGCGCCCGGGCGCGCGAACGCAGTGATGCCGCCGTGCCGCCCGGCACCGACTCCAGCGCATCGGCATGTGCGGCCATGCGCCCGACGATCAGGCGCAGCTCGCGCAGACGGCGGAAGGCCTCCTGATAGGCGTGCGTCGACAGGTAGCCCACCACCCAGTTGGCCTCGGGCACGTCCACCAGGTGCCGCAGTTCCCAGTCGGCGCCTCCGGAAAGATCGGCGTCGGCGCGCAGCATGGTCTCGACCATCTGGCCGCTGCGCACCGCCTTGTCGCTGCCGCGGAGACCCGCGTCCACCTGCTCGAGAACCTGCGCCGCGCGGCGGTAGCCCTTGAGCGCATCGTCCAGTCGGCCGGCACGCTGGTAGGCGAAGGGAATCGCGACGTAGGCTTCCTGGACGCTGCCGTCGGCGATGGAGCGCTCGCGCAGCGGTCGCCAGTCCCTCAGCGCGCGTTCGACGCCGCCCAGTACCGTGCGCGCCGCGGCGCCGGATGCGTCGGCCGGGGCGAAGGCGGCCCAGCCGCGCGCCAGGCGGATGCGCGTGTCATAGAGCGCGCTCTCGGCGTCGGCCGCCAGCAGCTCGACCGCCGCTGCCGCCTCGCCGCGCTCGAGCTGGCGGGTGGTGAGGTACAGGCGGGCGCGATCGCGCAGCGCAGCCTGCGTGGCCCCGGTGCCATCACCGGCGATCAGCTGCCGCAGTGCGCCTTCGGCCGCCGCCGCGTTCCCGGTGCGCTGCAGGGCGATGGCGCGATTGAGCCGGGTCGCCGGCGCGAGCCCCTCGGGCTCGGCCAGCAGACGCGCCGCAGCGGCGTTGTCGCCGCGCTCCAGCAGAATGAGGGTGCGCAGCGCCAGCGCCCGGGCGCGCTGCTCGGCAGTGCCCGCACCGCCGATGCGGTCGAGCAGTGCCAGGGCATCGCCGGCCGCGCCGCGCCGGTGATCGACGGTGGCGAGCTTCAGCAGCAGGCGAGCGCGGCGCTCGGGCTGGTCCTGCCCGTCGAGCGCATCGAGCGCTTCCAGCGCTCGCGCGCGCATGCCGAAGCCGATCAGGGCCTCCGCCAGCAGCCAGCCGCGCTCGTCGTCCGGCGTCTCGGCGCCGGGCGCCGCGCCCAGCTCGGCGAGCAGCGCCAGCGCCTCGTAGTAGCGCGATACGCCGATCAGGTAGCGCGCCGCGTCGACCCGCACATCGGCGGCGCGCGCGCCGTCGCGATCGCCGCCGGATGACCGGCGCAGCGGCAGACTGATCTGCAGATCGTGCTCCGCGACCGTCACCTCGGTCCTGAGCGAGCCGGTCGGCGACGAGCGCCCCGATCCACCCGGAAAGCCGCCGGCAAAGCGCGCCTCGAGCTGATAGCGCCCGGGCGGCAGCGTCGCGCGGAGCACGCGATGCGCCCCGCCCGCCGCCAGCGCGCGCGACTGCACCGCCCCGTAGTCGTGCGACGCCTCGGTCTGCCCGACGACCTCCGCGGTCAGCGAGCGGAGCTGGAAGCGCGGGTCATCGACGACGACGTAGACATCGAGCCGCCGCCGCCCCGCCTCGCGCCGGGTCGACTCGGTGGCGCGCATGCCCAGTTCGAGCGCGACGGCATCCTCCTTGAGCGCCGCGATCGCACCATCCTCGGGTGCCGCGCCCACCGGCCCCGCGCTCGCGAGCAACGCCACCGCCACCAGCGGCCCTGTCGCCGCCCACCGCCAACGCCGGATCGTCATTGCCGCCTCTCCACTTCGCACCGGCCGCACTATACGGTGCCGGGCCGCCCCTTTGTGCCGCCGCCGGCAGCTTCGCGCCCGGCCCCGACAGCGCGTGTCGGCGCCCGCCTACAGCGCTCGCACCTGACGGAGCGCGCGCACGCCCACGGTGAGCGACATGAAGTCGTGTGGCGTGTGCGTCTGCAGCGCCTCGATGCGCGCGATGACGCCCTCGGCGGCCGCCCCCTGACGCTCCAGCCACTGCGCCACGCGGGCCCCGCCGTCGTCCCCCTCGGTCTCGTCGAGCACGCGCTCGGCGACCCGTCGATGCAGCCGATAGGTGTCCTCGCGCAGATTGGCGCGCGCCAGGGCCTGATAGCGGCCCGACACCTGCAATCCCACGATCGACGACAGCAGCCAGAGCACGTGCAGGCGCTCGCCGACCGCGAAGTAGACCGCGGCGGCGACCTCCGGACTGGTACCGGTCGCGGCGGCCGTCTCGACGATGTCCGGCGCGCTGCCCAGCACCAGCGTGTCCGCGAAGCGCCGCGCGGTGGCCTCGGGCACGCCCTTCTCCGTCCAGCGCGCCACCGCGTGCTCCCAGTCCTCGCGATAGCTGGGCGGAAGCCCGTCGGGAATGAGCGCGGCGACGCGCGCCAGAGGTTCGCCGAGGCGCGCCATGCTGTCTGTGATCGACTGCTCGGGCAGGTGTTCGGCCAGCGCCCAGATGGTGACGTGCTTCACCAGCCCTGCCAGCCGCTCGTAGAGCCCCAGCTGGACGTCGGCGGCCAGGCTGCCGTCGAGCGCATCGGCCGCCGCCACCAGGTGCTCGGCGCCCATCAGCTGCCAGGCCAGCGCGAATGCCTTCAGCACGGCCGGTCGCTGCGCGCCCTGATCCTCGGCGAGCCGGTGCACGAAGCTGAAGCCCATGCGGTTGACCGCCTGATTGGCCAGATCGGTGGCGATGATCTCGCGCCGCAGCCGGTGCGCCGCGATGGCATCGGCGTAGTCGCCGCGCATGGCCGCCGGGAAGTACGCGTCCAGACGCGGCGCCAGACCGGGATCGTCGGGAACCGCAGAGCCCACCAGGTCGTCGAACAGCGCGTTCTTCGCGTAGGCCAGCACCACCGCGATCTCGGGGCGCGCCAGCCCCTGCCGCCGCGTGCGCCGCTCGTTGAGCGCCTCGTCATCGGGCAGGAACTCGACCCCGCGCACCAGACCGGACTCGCGCTCCAGCGCACGCATGGTGTGGGCGTGTTCGTCGAGGCGCGCAGCGGCGCGCGCGCTGATCAGGCTCACCGCCAGGCTCTGCTCGTGATTGTCGGCCAGCACCGCCGTGGCGACATCCTCGGTCATCGATTCGAGCAGCGCATTGCGCGCATCCCGCTCCAGCGTGCCGGCCGCCATGCAGGCATTGAGCGGGATCTTGATGTTGACCTCACGGTCCGAGGAGTGCACGCCGCCGGAATTGTCGATGGCGTCGGTGTTGATGCGCCCGCCCCGGCCATCGCAGCCGGCCAGCGCGTACTCGATGCGCCCCAGCTGCGTGCAGCCGAGGTTGCCGCCCTCGCCCACCACCCGGCAGCGCAGCTCGCGGCCGTCGACGCGGATGGCGTCATTCGCACGGTCTCCCACTGCCTGATGCGACTCGGTATGCGCCTTGACATAGGTCCCGATGCCGCCGTTCCAGAGCAGCTCCACGGGTGCCAGCAGGATGGCGCGCAGCAGCTCGTTGGGCCGCACCGATTCGGCCTCGATGCCGAGGGCGGCGCGCGCCTCCGGCGGAAGCTCGATGCGCTTGGCATCGCGCCGCCAGATGCCGCCGCCGGCGCTGATCGCGTCGCGGTCGTAATCCTCCCAGGTCGACCGCCCCATCCCGAAGAGACGCTTGCGCTCGGCGAAGCTCCGCGCCGGGTCGGGTTCCGGGTCGATGAAGATGTGCATGTGGTTGAAGGCGGCGACCAGCCGGATCCGCTCGGACAGCAGCATGCCGTTGCCGAAGACGTCGCCGGCCATGTCGCCGATGCCCACCACCGTGAACGGCTCCGACTGGATGTCCTTGCCGAGCTCGCGGAAGTGGCGCTTGACCGATTCCCACGCACCGCGTGCGGTGATGCCCATGACCTTGTGGTCGTAGCCGGCGCTGCCGCCGGACGCGAAGGCATCGCCGAGCCAGAAGTCGTACTCCGCCGCCAGCGCGTTGGCGGTGTCCGAGAAGGTGGCCGTGCCCTTGTCCGCGGCCACCACGAGGTAGGGATCGTCGCCGTCGGCGCGCACCACGCGCGGCGGCGGCACGATGGTGTCGCCGTCGCGGTTGTCGGTGATGTCGAGGAGCCCGCGGATGAAGGTCTGGTAGCAGGCCTTGCCGGCGGCGGCGAAGGCCTCGCGGTCCGGAAAGTCGCGACGCTTCACCACGAAGCCGCCCTTGGCGCCGACCGGCACGATGATGGCGTTCTTCACCATCTGCGCCTTCATCAGGCCCAGCACCTCGGTGCGGAAGTCTGCCGGCCGGTCGGACCAGCGCAGACCGCCGCGCGCCACCGGACCACCGCGCAGATGGACGCCCTCGACCTCGGGGGCGTAGACGAAGGCCTCGTAGACCGGACGCGGCTCGGGCAGCTCCGGCATGCGACGCGGGTCGAGCTTGATCGAGACCCAGGGCTTGGGCCGGCCGTCCCCGCCCTGCTGGTAGTAGTTGGTGCGCAGGGTCGCCTCGACCACGCCGACATAGGCGCGCAGCGCGCGGTCGGCGTCGAGCGAGGTCACCGCCTCCAGAGCGGGTTCGATGCGCTCGCGCGCCGCCTGCGCGGCGGCCTCGCGATCATCGTCGGCGTCGGGATCGAAGCGCGCCTCGAACAGCGCCACCAGATCGCGCGCGATGGCAGCGTGCTCGGCGAGCAGCCGCTCGAGCATGTCGCGCCCGTAGGGCAGCCCGGTCTGCAGCAGGTAGCGCGTCAATGTGCGCAGCAGCACGATGCGCCGCGCATCCAGACCGGCACCGAGCACGAGGCTGTGCAGGCCATCGTCCTCGGTCTCGCCGCGCAGGCAGCGCAGCAGCGCATCCTCGAAGTAGCGCTTCTGCGTGACCGGCTCCAGCGCGCAGTCACCGGCGAAGCGCACCTCGAACACCTGCACCCACAGAGTCCTGTCCTGCCCGGCCGGCCGCACCGCGTGCGGGGACTGGCGCATGACGCGCAGGCCGAAGTTCTCCAGCGTCGGCAGCACATCGGACAGCGCCATCGATTCGCCGCGCGCGTACAGGCGCATCTCGGTGGGGCAGGCCGGCCCCACGGCCTCGTCGTCGGTCACCAGCCGCGGCAGGATGGGCACGTCGGCGTCGAGCTGCTGCAGGTAGTGGATGTCGACGGCGGCGTCGAGCGGGGCGTTCTCCTGCTGATAGCCGGCATCGAAGCCGTCCGCGAACGCCAGCGCCACCCCGCTGCCGGTGCCCAGCGCCTCGCGAAGCTGCTCGGGCCAGGTGCGGGTGGCGGCGACCAGCTGCCGCTCCAGCGCCGCGACGTCGACCTCGCGCTCGCGGCGGCCGTGCACCTGCACGTTGGCGTGGATGCGCGCCAGCATCTCGCCGCGCGGGAACTCGACCGCGCGCTCGACACTGTGCCCGTCGAGCGCAGCGCGCAGCTCCTCGCAGATGCGGTCGCGCATCTCGGGCGAATAGCGCTCGCGCGGCACGTAGACCAGCGCCGAATAGAAGCGGCCGTAGCGATCGCGCCGCAGAAAGAGACGCAGGCGATGTCGCTCGCGCAGCGCGCGCACGCCGGAGCACAGCGTGTGCAGCTCCTGCTCCGACGACTGGAAGAGCTCGTCACGCGGCAGCTGATGCAGGATGTCGCGCAGCTTCTTGCCCGAATGCGAATCCGGCGCCAGTCGCGAGCGCCGCAGTACTTCGTCGACCTTCTGCCGGATCACCGGGATGTTCTGCGGCCGGTCGACGTAGACATCGCTGGAGAACAGCCCGAGGAAGCGATGCGTGCCGATCAGCCTGCCGTCGGCATCCATCTGCTTGATGGAGATGGCGTCCAGCGTCAGCGGATGATGGATGTGCGAACGCGCCTGCGCCTTGGTGACGACCACCAGCCGCGGCGAGCCGGCATAGCGGTTGAGCTCCTCCGCGGGCGCCAGGATCTGCCCGGTATCGCCGAAGCGGGCGTCCGGCCGCAGCAGGCCGAGACTGCGCTCCGGATCGTTGCCGACCGAGACCTGATCGCCGTCGTAGCGGGCGGGCGCGAAGGCGTAGCCGAGGAAGGTGAAGTGATGCTCGCGCAGCCACAGCGCGAAGTCGCGCGCCTCGTGCACCCATTCGTCGGGCAGGTCGCGAATCGGCGGCGTCAGCGCGCTGCCGAGCTCGGCGGCACGTTCGCGCATGGCGTCGAAATCCGCCACCGCCAGCGCGATGTCGCGCAGTGTCTGCTCGGCCTGCACGCGCAGTGCCTCGTAGGCCGCGTCGTCGGCCAGCGGTGCGATCTCCATGCAGACGAAGGACTCGCAGATTCCGCCCGAGCCGGCGTCGGGTGCGGCGTCCTGCAGGCGCCCTTCGGCATCCCGGCGCACGTACAGCACCGGGTGCACCGACCAGTCCACCGAGCTGCCGGCATCGCGTACCGCGATGCCCAGGCTGTCGACGATGAAGGGCATGTCCTCGCAGACCGTCTCCAGCCGGGCGAGTGCGCCCGGATCACCGGAGGCTGCAGGCACCACCTGCACCCGGATCTCGCCGGGTGCGCGCGTGGCCGCCAGCGCATGCTGCGATCGCGCGACCTCGGCGAGCGCCGCGGGCTCGCGTCGCGACAGGATCTGGTACGACGGCGTCGCGAAGTAGGCACCCGCGAATCCGGCCAGCGTGCCGCTGTCGGACTGCCGGCCGATGGCCTGCTCGATACTGGCTATGAGCAGATCGTGATGCTGCTGATCACCGGGCATGCGCGTCTCCCTTCCTGTCCCGCTCGTTGTGCCACGAGACTAGCGCATCGTGATCGGAGCCGGTTACAGGCTCGGGTCATGCGCGTCCGATCAGAGTGACTGGCGCAGCGCGTCGGACTGGGCGGTGGGCGCGGCGGCCTGGAACGCGGCCAGCGCGCTGCAGCTGCGATACACCGTGCGCACGCGCTTGTATGCGGACAGGTCGATGCCGTTGCTGAGCGCGTTGTAGACCTGCGGGATCAGGCAGACATCCGCCAGCGTCGGGCTTTCGCCGTAGCAATACGGGGTATCGCTCTGGTCGCGCTCCAGGACCGATTCCACCGCCGCGAAACCGGTGTGCGACCAGTGCTCGTACCAGCCCCTGCGCTGTTCCAGGCTCAGCTCCATGGCATCGCGCATGTACCGGAAGACGCGCATGATGATGAGCGGCGTGAAGTCGGCAACGATGGTCTGCGCGAGACTGCGCACCTGCGCCCGCTTCTGCGGATCCGCCGGCAGCAGCGGGCGGTCCGGATAGCGTTCCTCGAGATACTCGAGGATCGCGAAGGACTGCGTGACCACGGTCTCGTCCTCGAGCACCAGCGCCGGCACCAGTCCCTGCGGGTTCAGCCGCAGATACTTCTCGTCCTGGTGCTGACCGGCATCCTGGTCGATGTAGCGCGAGGTGTAGTTGACGCCCTTGTGGTTGAGCGCGATGCGCACGCGGTGCGTCGAGATGCTGCGGTAGTAGGTGTAGAGCTGGAGCATGGGACCGTGACGCGGGTTCGGGATGCGGGGCGCGGCATCGCGCCGGGTGCGTCATGGTAGCGCCGACGCGCCGGCGACCCCGCACCGGCATGGTCGGCCGCACCTAGCTGTGATTTCTCAATAGGTTGTTCATCCGGGGTGATCTCCCCGAAGCTTCAGGTGCGACCCAATCCACTTGAGGGAGGCCCCGGATGAACAGCCACCAACATGCCCGATTGACACCCTATGGTCGAGCCCTTTTGGTTC